>JBBIKN010000014.1:0-55712 GCA_037445435.1 Nitrospira sp.
GATCGTCCCAATGTTCACGTGCGGCTTCTTCCGCTCATACTTCGCCTTCGCCATATTGTCACCCCTCTCTTCTCTCCACCGCACATTCAGGAAGCGGCGGCACGAGCAAATCTTTTATATCTCCAAATTATCCAAGAGCCAGGTACTTATCCGGTCGCCAAGGACAATCTTAATGGCTACCGTCGAGTCAAGCGCGAATCGACAACAACTCCGCGAGGTGCTTATCCGCCTGCCAGGAATCATTCGATGACAGACGGCAAGAGCAAGCTCGGGATGGAGCCCACGACGCGGATCGAACGCGTGACCTCGTCCTTACCAAGGACGTGCTCTGCCAACTGAGCTACGTGGGCACTGGATACATCGTGCGTCATTCTTGAAACGAGACCACTCTTCCAAAATCGATTTCACCATCGAAAAAGACGCCGATCGACTCTTGTCTCCCTCGCACCATCTTCTTGGAGCGGGCGATGGGATTTGAACCCACGACAGCCAGCTTGGAAGGCTGGAACTCTACCACTGAGCTACGCCCGCCTAATTCTTATCGTCTCCGTTCCATAGACACGCACATACCCACCTCGCCCACCCACTCAAATCGGACTCAACCCACAACACTTGTGGTGTTTATCCGCTCGCGTGCCCACATTCCATATCCATAACGCTCGTGGTCGAGCAGGCAAAACCGAACAATCGGTGGCTTTTGTCCTGCTCTTAACTCTAGATTTGAGTTCGCCGGCCCACGCAAGCCCACACATAAACTTAAACTTGCGGGTTTTATCCCGTCGCCAAGAGTCAATCTGATTGGCTCCGGGTCGAGCAAGCTTATGAAAAGCCCGACCGCTGGAGGCGTTCATCCGGCTCGCCCACTCACGAGTTCGCCGGTACGAGCGAAGCTCGGTTTGGTGGGCAGGCAAGGATTCGAACCTTGGAAGACATAAGCCAGCAGATTTACAGTCTGCCCCCTTTGGCCACTTGGGTACCTGCCCGCGATGCTTCATTGTCCTATACCAACCAAATTGCAGCCCAGTAGGACACTCATAACAAATGATCTTTTCAACAAAGACAAGTAGGCCTCCCCGTGCACAGCTTTCTTCCTCAATCCTTAAAAGAAAAGATTGATTCGACGAAGTGCTCGGACAGGCTAGATCACGAAATGCTGGATTCTATTGATGAACTTCCGTCATGTCAAGAGGGCAATTCGGTTCAGGTACTTTTTTGTTTGCGCTTCCCTCGCTAGTTAACAGGCAGATGCTTTAAATGACTTAAAGGACGTCCCGAGCCGCTCAATAAAATCATCTTGAAAACCGAGGACTTGTTTCATTAAAACCCCGGCTTCTTTCCAGGTCAACTGCGACGGCTTGGCCAAATATCTCTTCTGAGCGAGGCGGCGTTCATCCGGATTTTCAGGGACGTAATACCCACGAAGATCACCCTTCTCCAATGCCGACTTGAGCCGCCATCTCCATTGATCGGCCTGTCGCCGTTCCTGAAACATAGATTTCCCCTCCTTGCGCTGAACTTCGAGCTGATTCCACACGGCCCAGCCGACAAAGACCGCCCATGTTTCGTTCAACGCTTCCCACGACTCTGCCGGTGTCAAATAACGCGATTCCGTCTCACCCGTTCGTTGAACAATCGGAGTGATCTCCACTTCTCCATAGCGACAGGCTTGCTGCTCTCTGGCGAAGCGGAGCAGCTCTTCTGAACCGTGTCCGGCATCGCCGGAATGCCCCTCAACCACATGCAGATAATCCATGTAGGCATGGAACAGCTCATGATAGAGCACTTCCAATTCCTTGTGTGTCATTTGAACAAGCGGCTTGAGAGTCCTTCCCGCAGCGTTAAAGGACAACGAACGGTTCAAGACCATCCGATGTTCGTCGGGATGGTACTCGGCCGCATAGGTCCGAAGATCATCGAACTCAAAATGAATAAAGTCAGGTGGAAGCACCTTCAGAAACGTCGTCGGCAGCCGTAAACGTCCCGCCTCTTTAACAAAGCCCGCCCATGTTCGGCCCGCACTGCTCTCTTTATCGTGGGATGTGGCAGCAGCCTCTACGAAGACATCCGGCACCGACCAGCAGCACCATAGCAGGAACAATCGAATCGTGAGGTGGTTCATACCGCCGGGAAGAGAGTCGACAGGAAATTGCGATCAATAATAGGGGTCCCGCGCCATTCCCCAATCCCCTCGCCCTCCTTCCTCCACTAATGCAAGTGTTTCGAGGAGATCAGGAGACACATGGTCCAAAAACCGCGATGGCTTCGACAACAACATCCCACTGGTCTTGTCGTACACATTGATAGGGTACGTCAAAAACAAATGTCGCTTGGCTCGAGTAACGGCCACGTAGAAGAGCCGCCGTTCTTCCTCCAATTCATCATCGGTAAGAAAGGAAAAGGCCGATGGAAACTTGCCGTCGACCACCCAGATCACAAAGACACATTGCCACTCCAACCCCTTTGCGGAATGGATGGTCGAGAGCACAAGCCGTTCATCGTCACGATCGGACACCTCCACATCCACGGCACTCCCGTCAGGTGGTTCCAGCGCCAAGTCGGCCAGAAATTCATCGATGCCTTGATACCCCTCGGCAATCGTGTGGAGGTGATCCAGATCTCTGGTACGCTTCGGATAATCGTCGTACTGTTCCTTCAAGATCGGGAGATAGTATTCGTAGATATGATTGACCTGTTCAGCCGGCCGTCGGTCATCTGAACCAACCAGGCTCTCGATCGTATTGGCCAAGTTCTTGAGTCCCTGCCCTGAACGACCGGTCACTCCGCGCAGCACATCAAATGGTCGTTCAGCTTTCACGATCGCAGCGAGCAAGTCCTGTGCTTTCTTCGGCCCTACCCCTTCCACCAGCATCAGCACGCGATGCCAACTGACCGTATCGAGCGGGTTCGCGACGACGCGCACATGGGCCAGCAAATCTTTGACATGGGCAGTCTCGATGAACTTCACCCCTCCACGCTTGATAAAGGGCAACCCCTTGCGAGAAAGCTCGATTTCCAGGTCAAAGGAATGGAAACTCGAACGGAACAGGACCGCCACTTCACTGAGCGACACACCCTCTTCCCGCAGTTCCAGGATCTTCTGCGCGATGAATCGCGATTGCGCATTTTCTCCCGCCGCTTCAACCAATGCGGGCAACGGTCCGTCGATCTTTCGTGTAAAGAGGCGCTTCGTATACTTTTCCGCCGCTTCCTCGATAATGCAGTTGGCGAGATTCAAAATCGGCTGCGTGCTGCGATAATTTTCTTCGAGCTTATAAACCGTCGTGCCAGGAAACAGGACGGGAAATTCCATGATGTTCTTGAAGGTCGCCCCCCGGAAGGCATAGATGGACTGCGAGTCATCGCCGACCACCATCACATTCTGATGCGTCGCCGCCAGCTGACGAATGACTTCGGCCTGCAACCGGTTCGTGTCCTGGTACTCATCCACGAGGATATAGCGGAATTGACGGGAAATGTTCGCACGAGCCGTCTCGTCCAGCGAGAGCAGCTGCCGCAGCATCACCAGCAGATCGTCGTAGTCCAAGAGTTGCTTCTGGCGCTTCGCCGCTTGATAGGCTTTTTGAAGCCGTTCGATGTCCTCCAAGTGGTCCGCAAAATGGCTGAACTCCTCCAAAATGATTTCGTCAAGGCTCCGCAGTGTATTCTCGCTCTTACTGATCATCTCCATGATCGTCCCCTTGCGGGGAAAGCGCTTGTCTTTCTCGTTCAGGCCCAGCTGCGATCTCGTCAGCGCAATCAAATCCTCGGCATCGCCGCGATCCAGAATCGTAAACCCCGGCTCAATGCCGATCGATCGGCCATAGCGCCGCAGCAACAGATTGGCCACCGAGTGAAATGTGCCCCCGCAGACTCGATGACTGCTGACCCCGATCAAATCACCGGCGCGCTCCAACATTTCCTGCGCGGACTTACGCGTGAACGTCAGCAAGAGAATATTCGAAGGATCCACGCCCGAGTCGATCAGATACGCCACGCGATAGACCAACGTGCGTGTCTTGCCGCTCCCGGCCCCGGCGATGACCAACGACGGGCCGTCGCCCGCCGTCACCGCCGCCAGTTGCTGAGGATTCAATGCCGCCGCATAGTTGATGGACAACTTTCGCGGCATAGCCTCTTCAGTAGGCCGCTTCAATACATAGGTTTTCGCTTCTCGTTCCATGGAGGTTTGTGAAGGAGGTATCGCTAATACTTTTCTCTGGAAGGTTCGTTGTATACCACACTCGACTCCCCTTTCCTATCCACCAGCCACCATCGTCCAGAGCTTGAAGACCAGCCAGACCACGAAGGCAATCATCGCAACCAAGAGTGCCACCGTACCCCCCATGATTCCGACCACATAGAACCAATCAGCATGGGTCTCGCGATCCGGTTTCATCGCAGCCTCGCGAAGCAGCGCCGCATTCTTCGCGTGGCTCCGAAACCAGACCGAGAAGAGATCTCCGACAATCGGGACTACCCCGACCGTCCCATTGATCAGCAGATTGAGACTCATTCGGGTCAGCACGATACGTGGCAATTGAAGGCGTGTCGCAATGCCAAGAATGACCGTGCCGATTAGATTGGCCAGGACATCGCCGATCCCTGGAATGAGCCCAAGCAGCGGATCCAACCCGATGTACCACGACGTACCGGGAATCTTGATCGTCGTATCCATGACCTTGGCTAAAATATCCGCGATCGCGAGCAGATGCTCGCGCGCCTCATTACGCGGCAAGACTTCAATCGGCGACTTTGCCCTTTTCTCACGAGCTGTAGTCATTGAATCAGAATTCATCGCGCCCGTAGGAGTCAATGTATCGGATGAGCTGCGATACAGCAACCAGGCATGAGTCAGTGGGCAGGAAAGCGACCAACGAAACTCTCAGACGAGAGCAAGACTGCGTTTGTGATACCAGGAGAAGGCATCAATCGCTCCGCTTCAGCTTCACGCCGGAAGCGAATCCGGGATACTCATCCACTCCTATCCCGATCAGCCCAGACTTCTTCCCACGAGCAGGGCGAAGCATGATTTTTCCCTTTTTCGTATGAACGAAGTAAGCATCTGTAGCCAGACAGCTCCAGATACCATGTACTGAGCTGAGATACCGTTTACTGTGCTAAATGGCCTCATATCGAGGCATATAGTAAGCGAACACCGCGCGAAAGCGGGGACATATCTGATCGGAGATCGATCAAGGATTGCAGTCTTGCCATAGCAGCAGATTCCGTTTTTCTCGCTGCGAGCCAACTTCTCGCGACCGAAGTGATTTCATCACAAAAGATTTCCGCACTAAGAACCGTCCAAGTATCACCAACCACATCAGTTTTTGTACAAAGATGCATTGAGATCAAAGGATCGACGTTAAACGCGATTAGCCGCTTCCGAGTGGCAGCAGCAGATTTGGATGCAGCGCGAGCCTTAGACGGATCACTTAGTCCTTCGTGAAGGAGTTTACATCGAAGCGCGTAAAGACAAATACCGTCTATATCGTGCTTGGCATACTCGGGAAACGTGGGTGCAAACCATTCTTCAATCCACTTGCTATAGCGTGGTTGAGAATCTGCACCTGGTGAATCCACAGCACCAGCCAAGTCGGGAACTATTAAAGCTGTCACAATCGCAGGGAAACAGTGCCCCTGCTGTGAAGCCTTTTCAATAGCATCTAAAATGAAATCCATGTTTTCTCCTGCATTAGGTTCTTTGGCATGTTGGAGCAATTTAAGAACATATGCAAGGCAACCCATACAGCGACGTCTTCAACTAATTTATGTCCACATAGCAATACAGAGGATTGTTTGCGAATCAGAAATCCAGTGTTAGCCTCTTTTCTCCCTTCATAAGTCTCCGTTATAATCCCCGCACGGTTAAAGGACCTATGTCGATCGCCAGTACAGAATACAAAGAACGCCTCCGCCAGCTGGCCGAGCTGATGCTGGCCGTGTCCGGCGAATCAGTGACGATGATGAAGCGTCATGTCCCTGAGCAGGCGCTGAAGCTCAAGCGCCAGGATGAGTGGGGGATCTACCTGGAATTCCTCAAGATCATGTTTAACCTCACGGATCGGCTGATGGCCCTCCACATCCCGTTGAAGGACCAGATGGAGTTCATGAACGGGCTGGAAGACGCAGTGACGCAGCAGTTGAAGCGTGTGCTCGAGCCGGCATTCGGGAACAACGCCGATCAAATGGAAATCGTACTGACGATCGGCGCCACGGTGGCGGAGAGCCGACAGACCTACGAGAAATACAAGTTCCTGATTTCCGAAGACTCGAAGACGAAGCATGAGATGTTCCGCGACTTCGGTGAGAAAGTGGCCGAGGCGCTCGGAGCACCGAGTAACGCCCAACTCAGCTCTGCAGCATCACTCTGTGCCAGCGCGGCAGTGCCGGCCCTCAGCGCAGTGCTCCAAGGACAGGCTCCTTCCTCTCAGGAAGCCTCACAGACTGTACCCCCGTCCGTTGAGGCCTCGACGGAACAGAAAAAATCGACCGGCCAGGAGATCAAGCTCGTCAGCTTGATGTCAAGCGTGTCGGGTGAAGAAGTGGAAACCCGTTGGGGCCTCCATCCACGGTTCCGTGAGGATCTCACACCGTCCGAGCTCCAACAACTCACCAAACTCTTGAACCGGGTCGCAAAAATTGTTGGCGAACGTTATGCCGCCGTGGCATTCTCCAAGGACTGGGCCTCGTGGCACAAGGCAGGGCACGCCTGATCCACCCGGTGATCGCCCGTCATCGCCGATACTGATATGTGTGCTTGACCAAAGGAGTGTTTGTGGATTCTCCTCATGTGGCGAACAGCTCCCTCCCGCAGAACCTCAACCGTTTACCCGAACTGGCCCAAAATCTCTGGTGGAGTTGGACGCTGGAAGCCCGCCAGCTGTTCGAAGTGATCGATCCCACCCTGTGGTTTCTCACGAACCACAATCCGGTCAAACTCTTATCAGATGTGAAACCGGACCGGTTGGCGCGCTTGGCCGAAGACCCCTCCTTTCTCCGCCAATACTCGGCGGTGTTCCGCTTGTTCGATGAATACCTTGCCAATAAGAAGAGTTGGGCCGGAACGCACCATGCCGATTTGACGAAGACGACCATCGCCTACTTTTCCGCTGAATTCGGATTACATGCCTCCGTACCCATTTACAGCGGGGGTCTCGGTATCCTGGCCGGAGACCATTGTAAAGAGGCCAGCGACCTCGGCCTGCCGCTTGTCGGCGTCGGATTCATGTACCCGCAAGGCTATTTCCGCCAGCGGATCACACCCGAAGGATGGCAAGAAGCGGCGTACGCCCCCTTCAACCGTGACGAGTCTCCGATTCACCTGGCTCAGACCCCATCGGGAGAACCCTGCCGGTTTGCCGTCGACATGGGCGGTCGGCATGTCACCGCCGCCGTCTGGAGAGTGCTGGTCGGCCGTGTTCCACTATTCCTGATCGATACCGATGTGCCGGAGAACAGCCCAGAGGACCGCGCCCTCTCCGCCCGTCTCTACGGCGGCGATCAAGAAATGCGCCTCTGTCAGGAGATCTTGTTGGGAATCGGCGGCGTCCGTATGTTGCGTTCGCTCGGCATTTCGCCGTCGGTCTGGCATGCGAACGAAGGACACTCGGCCTTCCTCACTTTAGAGCGGGTCCGGGAGTTCGTTCAAAAGGGATCATCCCATGCGGAGGCCTGCGACCTGGTCCGTCAGAGCACCGTCTTCACCACGCACACCCCTGTGCCGGCCGGACACGACATCTTCCCTCACCATCTGATGGATCGATACTTTGCCGGCTATTGGGAACAACTCGGCCTTTCGCGCGACGAGTTTCTTCGCCTCGGCGAAACTCCGGAATCACGAGGGCACGGATTCAACATGACCGCCTTGGTCATGCGCCTCTCGGCCCATGTCAACGGTGTCAGCCGCGAGCATGGCCGCGTCACCCGTGAGATGTGGCAGCACTTCTGGCCGGGGTTACCGACGGAGCAGATTCCCATCCGCAGCGTGACCAACGGCATTCATGCACCGACCTGGATTTCTCCTGAACTGCACCACCTTTATAGTAAGTCCCTCAGCCCGACCTGGACCTCCACCTGCGACGATCCGGCCATGTGGCAGCGGGTCATGGATGTCCCGGACCACGAGCTGTGGGCGGTTCGACAAACGATGAAGCGGAAACTGATGGGGTTTATCCGAGAACGAGCGCGAAACGGGTGGGTGCATGGGCACTTGCAACCGTCTCAAGTCCTGACGCGCGGCACGCTTTTGGACCCCGAAGCGTTGACGATCGGGTTCGCCCGACGCTTTGCGACGTACAAACGAGCGACCTTGCTCTTCCGAGACCTCGAACGGTTGAAGGCACTTCTGCAAGACCGATGGCGACCGGTTCAACTTGTCTTCGCCGGAAAGGCCCATCCGGCCGATGAGCCGGGGCGGTATTTCATTCACGAGGTGCTGAATTTTTGCCATGACCATAAGCTGGGAGGCCGCGTCGCTTTTCTCGAAGATTACGAGATGCATATGGCGAAGTACCTCGTCCAGGGCGTCGACATTTGGTTGAATACTCCTCGTTTTCCGATGGAGGCCAGCGGTACCAGCGGCATGAAAGCCGCCCTGAACGGCGTGCTGAACCTCAGTATCCTCGATGGATGGTGGGTCGAAGGGTATAACGGAGCCAACGGGTGGGGCATCCAACCGCTGAGCGAACAGGCCGACGTGCAGGCTCAAGATCATCATGATGTCGAACAACTCTATCGCGTGTTGGAACAAGAGGTCGTGCCGCTGTTCTATCAGCGAGATCGCGATGGGATTCCCCGCGGCTGGCTCCAAATGGTCAAGGAATGTATCCGCACCATCGCACCGCAGTTCTGTACCACACGTATGCTGAAGGACTATGTCGGCCTGATGTACCGACCCGCGACGGTGCGCCTCCCTACGACATGGTAACTCGGTTCGACGCAGCGGATGGTCTCCTGATACGCGACCTCACCCTCCATTCGACGACGGTCCTGCATGTCCTCGGTGCCCTCCTTCTGATTCTTGTTGCGGCGCCTCTCTTTCCGGCATCGGCAGGAACCCCTTCCACGGTTGAATCGAAAGCCGCAACCCTCTTCAAGGCCGGTGACTACCCCGAAGTGCTCGCTCTCTACCGGAGTCTCCCCCCGAACGTCACACCCTCAAGAGAATTCCTCCGTCTCACGCTGCTGAGCTACGTGCGTCTGGGTCGAACGGACGAAGCACTGGTCATCTATGAGAAATGGCACCAGCCGGAAAGGCCTCATGACCCTTCCCTTCTCCACCCCATGGCGCTTGGCGTGATCACGAGCCACGTGCGAGACCGAAAAGAACATGTGCGCATTGCAGCCTACTCGGCCCTCGCCGAATTAGGACTGCCGGAAACCGCAGCGATTTTGGAAGACGGTCTACTGGACACATCGGTGGTCGTACGCGCACGAGCCGTCGAGGCAATCGGGAAAGCGGGGCTTGCGGCAAAGTCCGGCGCCTTGCGTCGCGCGTTGCGGGATGAAACGACGACCGTCCGAATCGCGGCGATGACTGCGCTCGGAGAAGCACACGCGACTGACGTTCAGCAACGGCTGCTGGATGTCGCACGCACTGAAGATGGACCTGAGGCCATCTTCGCCTGTGCAGCCCTGTTTCAGATGGGCCGTTCTGAAAAACTGGACGATATTACCGGCGCGGCTACCCTACCGGACGCCGAATCCAGGATGGCTGCTCTAGGTGTGCTGGGACGCCTCAAACGTCCGTCAACCCTGGCGGTCCTTGCCCAAGCCGTGTATGATCCCGATCCATCGGTGCGCGCGTTCGCTGCCGGAGCACTGGGAGAATTCGGATCCCCGGGCGGGGTGGCGCCACTCACGCACGCCATCGGAGACGAGATCGCTATGGTTCGTGGCGTCGCCGCCGCAAGCCTCGGAAAGCTCGGGATCAAAGAAAATCGGCCGCTGCTGACGGCCCTCACCCGCGATCCCGATCCGCGCGTCCGAGCCCATGCGGCAGAAGGGTTACTTCGCCTGGGCGATACCTCGGCCATTACGCTGGCAACCGAGCTGGCCCGGCATTCCGACCCATCCATTCGCGGTGCGGCAGCGCAGGCATTGAGCGCTTCAGACGATAAAGAGGCGATAGTGGCTCTCCACACTCTCTTACAGGACCAGCAGCCGCTTCCGCGTCTCATGGCCGCCAAGGGATTGCGGAGAAGCAGCGAAGAGTCCATCCCCATACTCGTGAAGGGTCTGCAAGACTCAGATGAAGCCGTGCGCATTGCGGCGGCGAACAGCCTGCTCCAGCAGCTGACCCGATTCAAATCGTCAAAACGTCGCCGCTAACCCAGGACCTCTTATGGCTAAATTTCTCGGCGTGGTGGTGCTGCTCATCGGGGCATTCATCGCGGGCTACTATCTCGGGCAACGGCCTGTCGGCACGTTGCAGCGGACGGTGGCGGAACTTCAACAGTCGTTGAAAGATGTATCCAGAAACGTGTTGGACACGACTCTCGGGATCGAGCGGGATCTCCGCCGGCGTCAGGGACTCGTGGAGGCCAAGTCCCGATTGGTCCAGGCGAAGGCGCACCTCGTCGATCGCAATTTCGGTGATGCCGCGAAAGAATTGGCCGAAGCCATCGAGGCCGTTGAAGGCATCACCAAAGGAGCCAAGTCTGACCCCTCCACCAATGCCCTACGGGACATGGCCGGATCGCTGCAGGAAGTGAGGTTGGAAACGGCGATGGGGAAACCGATGTCGTTGAAAAAACTGGACGAGCTCCAACAGAGAATGGATCAGCTCCTGAATAAATGACTCAGGCGTTGGCGGGCTGTGAGGTCGACTGCTTCTTCCACTTCGCTAAAATTCGCTCCACCCGCATCTTGACGACCATATCGGGGTCTTTGAGCAACGGCTTGATCGCCTCGCGACCCCGCTCGTCACCGATCGACTCCAAGGCGGCGGCGGCGGTCAGCCGCGTAAACCAATCCTTGTCGTTGAGCATCGCGATGAGCCCATCCACGGCCTCGCTGCTTTTAATCCGTCCCAACGCGAGGACGGCGCATTTGCGGACGTTTTCATCTTTGTCACGAAGGGCTCCGATCAGTCTTTCGACGGACGGCTCACCGAGTGCGACCAACGCATCAACGGCATCATCTTT
The DNA here is from genome assembly GCA_037445435.1 of Nitrospira sp. GTDB lineage: Bacteria > Nitrospirota > Nitrospiria > Nitrospirales > Nitrospiraceae > Nitrospira_D. Next base: position 11,145 of record JBBIKN010000014.1, read on the forward strand.
GAATTCGTCGTTCCGCAGCTGAAGCATCAGGGGATCGAGCACCCGCTCATCGCGGATTTTCCCGAGCGCGGCGATGGCGTACTTACGAACTTCCCAATCGCGGAGCAGTTTGATGAGCGTCTCGACGGCGGGAGAACCCACTTGCCCCATCGCTTCGATCGCAACTTCTCGGACCTGCCAATCACCATCACGCAATGCGCGGGCCAGGGGTTCGACACACCGTTCATCACCCATCTCGCCGAGCGTGATGACCGCTTCTCGCCGGACCACCCAATCGGGATCATTCAAGAGATCGATCTGAATATCGATCTCATCCTTGACCTGTTCTTCTTCGAGCGCGACGGTGTCGTGGCCGACCACGGACGCGTCGGCCACGGGAGAATCAGCCTGCGCCTGATCGGCGATAGCATCGGCGAGAGGCTCGTCACCGGCTTGCCGGCTCAGCGGATTGCCGCTCTGAGAGGAATGTTTCGGTTCTTGTTCCATGGAGTCAGGACTCGATTCGACGAGGACCGCCGAAGGCCTATGCCGATGCAGGAGTTGCAGCCGCACCTTTGCTTCCGGCCGCTCGTTTCTTCCGCTGCGCGAGTGCCCTCCGCTTGCGCTGTTCCCGCTTCAATCGTTTTCTCAGCGAGCGGAGTGCGGCATCCCCCTTGGGATTGCTGTGGTCGGTCAGCTTGGCGGCGATCTTCTTTTTCAATTTCACTTCATCCGGTTCCGCTGCACGCTTCTTGGCCATCGATCCATCCCCCTTCGATAACTCACGTATTGTCGGCTGCTGCACCAGAAAGATGCAGTCTAGTGGAGACCTTTGCACACTGTCAACCTGGAGGAGATCAGCTTCACAAGAACCTGCAGGCTGTTCAAAAAGGTCGTCCAGCAAGGCCGCAGCAAGGCGCACGGCGTCACGAATAAGTGGCGCCACGTTTGTGCACGCCGGCGAGATGGTGAGCCGGCTGTATCTTGAGGCGAAGCGTGACCGATTTGTACCCGGCCCATCCATCGCCTGCGGAACAGGCGTTTTCCCAAGGGCCGTACGTTGCGCCTCTAAGCGCCGCGAGAACGCCGCTGGCGGCCTTTTTCGCAGCCTGTTAGTTGAGGACCAATGACGCGACCGGAGTGGAGTCTGGATGAGCCACCGCGAGCATCGCGAGGGCCCAGCGATTCCGCCTTGCAATCCAGAGGTCGCCGGGGACACTTCGAGCCGGACTGGTCATCCCTGAAGACGTCCGATCGGTCTGCGATCCCGTATCGACAAGAAGCGAAGCCGTTCGGTCTGAAAATTTTTCCGACAACAACATCAGCTCAGGGCGGCGTTCGCCGACAATCTCCACCTGCACAAGCGCCAACCCTTTGTGCTCCATACCCAACTGGACGGCTGCGCCACGGGAAAGATCGAGGATTCGGCCCTTCTCGTAGGGACCCCGGTCGGTAATCCGCACATAGAGATGTTTGCCGTTCGTCAAATTGACCACGCGTACGATACTCCCCAGCGGCATGGTCCGATGAGCCGCCGTCAGGGCTTCCATATCGAACAACTCGCCGTTCGCCGCTTGTCTGCCGTGAAACTGTTCGCCGTACCACGACGCGACTCCTCGATCTTTAATCCCCACATCCAGTTGCACATCCCCTTTGGGAACCCAGGAACAAGCCCCTAATGACAGGCACATGATGATCGCGAACGATGTGGACGGGAAGGGCCAACTGTGACGACGCTCAGTATACATGCTGGGTATCGCCTCCCTCTGATGTCAACAATAGGATCACCGGTCGATTCAGAGTATGAAAGGCCTGCGACTTCGACAACACCGACGGGAGTACCGGTTCCCCCTCCTCCGTATGGAATCCGTTCCGTCATCGAGAGAGTGACCGTGTGGAAAATGTAAGGCTAGGCTTCCTTGCGACCTCTATATAAATGAGCCCGAACTTAAATTCAATACCTACTGGTTGCGGAGTCGGGGACGCTGGTGAGAAATTCTCGAACATGTTTCTTCACTGCGGCGGTTCTCTTCGCCAAATGGCGCCGAGCACCTTCGAGCTGTCACGTTCCCGGCATGGTCTAGACAATCCATCATGCTTGATACTCGCTCTATATTGACTGCCTTGGACGGAGTGAGTAAGATCCGCGATCAAGTAAGGGGGACATCGTTTCGAGAGCGATACCGCTCCATTCTCCACAGTGCTCACACCGATTTCACATTCGTGATCGACGTTCACAACATTACCAAGCGGTATGGCCATCATACGGCCATTGATCGCGTCACCTTCTCAGTGGCGAAGGGAGAGGTGTTGGCATTTCTTGGTCCCAACGGCGCCGGCAAAACAACCACGATGCGGATCCTGACCTGCTTTATGCCGGCGACGGAAGGCAGCGCACGAGTGGCAGGCTTTGATTGCACCGAGCAACCATTGGAAGTGAAACGGCAGATCGGCTACCTGCCGGAAACACCGCCGGTCTACCAAGAACTGACTGTGACTGAATATCTGACCTTTGTCGGGCAACTTCGCGGCATCACGGGGCCGAAACTCTCGTCGGCACTCGACCAATCGATCGGACGGCTTGAACTAGGCTCTGTGCGGCATCGCCTGATCGGCAACCTGTCCCGCGGTTATCGTCAGCGGGTGGGGCTGGCGCAAGCGCTGTTGCACGATCCTCCGGTCCTGATCCTCGATGAACCGACGGTCGGCCTTGATCCCAAGCAGATCATCGAAATTCGAGAGCTCATCAAGAGCCTGGCCGGCTCGCATTCCGTGATTCTGAGCACCCATATCCTCCCGGAAGCGACCGCGGTCTGCCAACGGGTCGTCATTATCAATAAGGGCCGTATCGTCGCGGAAGATACCCCAGAACAGTTGTCGGCCCGCTTGCGTCATTCGGAAAAAATTTCGATCACCCTCAAGACCTGTCCGCCGAGCTGCGAGACGACGCTTCGCGCGATTCCCGGCATCCTCAATGTTCTGCCGGGACAGACGGGAGGAAGCTTTCTGATCGAATGCGAGTTGGGCCGCGATCTGCGCGACGAGATCGCGCGTGTAGCCGTTATGAACCAGTGGGGATTGCTTGAGCTCCGCACCGTATCGATGACGTTGGAAGATGTCTTTCTCCAGCTCACGCGCCACGAAGACCATTCTTCAGATCACACAGAGGCCACCGTAGGCATGGCCCCAGCCGAAAGGATGGACGTGTAGCCACTTTATGACCCCGGTACAGACTATCATCGCCAAGGAATTGCGCGTCTATTTCGTCTCCCCCATTGTGTACGTGGTCGGCGCGGTCTTTCTGTTGATTTTCGGGCTGCTTTCCTACCTCTACGTCGGTTTTGCCGGTGCGCAAGCCATCCAATTGATGCAGATGCAGGGAGGAATAGCCCAGATCAACTTGAACGATCTGGTCTTCCGAAATCTCTTCGCGAGCATGCGGATCGTTCTCGTCATTATTCTGCCCATCCTGACCATGCGGTTGTTCGCGGAAGAACGCAAGCTGCGCACGTTTGAGTTCTTGATGACCTCGCCGATCAGGATCAACGACATCGTCATCGGCAAATTCGTCAGCGTGTTCGTGATCTATCTCGGCCTCGTGGGGCTCACCGTACTGGTCCCGACGGTGTTGATGCTCTTCAGCGACTTCGATTGGAATCCCATCTGGACCGGCTATTTGGGAATGGTCCTGCTGGGAGCCCTGTTTCTGTCCGTGGGCCTGTTCGCTTCGGCGCTCACGGAGAATCAAATCGTCGCCGCCTTTGTCAGTTTCGGCATGCTCCTGACCATCTGGTTGATCGCCGGATTGGGAGGTCTGTTCGGAGATACCGCGGCAGGCCGGGCGATCTCGTATGTTTCATACATGGAACACTATGACCGCCTGGTGCGTGGGCTGATCGACACAAGCGACCTCGTCTACTTCGGGAGCGGATTAGCGCTCATGTTGTTCCTCACACATCGCGTCGTGGAATCGACCCGCTGGAAATGAATCTGAAGTCCTTTCCCCTTGGCATCCTCGGAGTCGTACTCGGCATCGGGGGCATGGTCGCCTATAGCCTTCGACCCGACTGGCTATGGGCCGTCACGATCGCGGAAGGGTTGGCGCTCGTCTGTTTGGTGCTGTTCTTCGTCGTTCATTTCGAGACGGTCAAGGCGTTCTCCAGCCGACGGTCGACCAGGATGGGGCTGAACAGCTTTCTCATGATCATGCTCTTCACCGGCATTTTGGTCATCGTGAACTTTCTGGCCTCCCGGCACTCGGTACGTTGGGACCTCTCGGAAAACCAGAACTTTACCCTCGCGCCCCAAACCTATCGCGTCCTCCGAACGTTGCCTCGCGACGTCAAGATCACCGTGTTCACGCGGGAAAAAGATCCTGGCTATCAAGCATACAAAGAACGGCTGGAGAGTTATCGGCAAGCTTCGACCAAGCTCAGCGTCGAATTCATCGATCCCGAGAAACAGCCGAAGATCGCGCAGAACTACGGGATCTTCCGGACGGATACCGCGATATTCGAGAGTAACGGACAGACCATTCGCGTGACCTCCCCATCGGAGGTGGAGCTCACCGGCGCCTTGATTCGCATTTCCAAGGACGCCAAGAAACGCGTCGTCTTCCTCGAAGGCCACAGCGAGTTGAGCGTGGAGGACAAAGACCGCAACGGCCTCTCCATCGCCAAAGAAGCTCTGACTCGACAAGGCTATGAGGTCGGGACGGTCTCGCTCCTCAAGGAGTCCGCCGTCCCGGACAATACGTCGGTGCTGGTTGTGGCCGGTCCTCGCCGTTCCGTGACGAAGGAAGAACAGGAACGTATTCAAGCCTATGTCGAACAGGGAGGCCATCTCTTAGTCTTGGCAGACCCCGACACTCAGACGGGTCTGGAGCCGATGCTCGCCCACTGGGGGCTCGGTCTGGGTCCCGGGGTGTTGGTCGATCTGCAAGATCGGTTGGCCCAGGGAGACCTGACCGCCCTACTGGTCCGGACGTTTACGGAGCATGAGATCACGCAAGACCTCACCTCCGCCGTGCTGCTGCCTCTCTCGCGGCACGTCACCTTCGACGAGCAGGCCGGAAAAGACTGGGATTTTGTGCCGCTGGCTCGTACCTCGCCGAACAGCTGGGCAGAAACGAACATGCAAGGCCGGGTCGTGAGCCTGAGCGAGAAGGAAGACGTCAAAGGACCGCTTCCCATGGCTGCTGCGCTGGCACCGAAGAAGGCTCCGGAAGAGGGCAAACCTCGACCAGCCATCGTGGTGATCGGGAATTCGACTTTCGTGTCCAATGCGTTTTTCAACTTCCCCGGGAATAGCGACTTCTTCCTCCATACGATCGGGTGGCTGGCCGAGGAGCGGGACTTGATTTCCATCGCACCGAAAGAACCGGCGTTGCGCCCGTTCACACCCAACCCCACCCAGGAACGGGCGTTGATTTACGTACAGGTCGTATTCCTCCCACTCGTGACGTTGCTCACCGGCATCATCGTGTGGAGAAAACGCCGCCGACTGTAGCAGACACGAGAGAAAGAGAAGGCTGAGGTTGATGCGAAGGTTCAGATCGAGAGAATTTGACCGGTTCCAGCGTAGCGTGACCTCCAACCTTAGCCTCAGCCTCAACCTAAACGTTCAATAGATTCGATGCGTTACTGGCCCACACTCCTGTTGTTCGTCATTCTCGCTGGTCTGGGGAGCTATCTCTACCTGGTGGAACTTCCCGCCGAGCAGCGGCAGGAGAAACAGGAACGCACCCACAAGCAACTCCTTCCGTTTCCGGAAACCGCCATTACCGGACTCTCGATCACCACCACTCAGGGACCCATCGAGTTGAGGCTGACAGACCCGGGAAAGTGGTCTATCGTGGCTCCGCTTCAAACGGACGCCGATCACCGCGAAGTGCAGGCGCTTATCCGAGCGCTCGTGACCGGCGCCGTCACCAGAACCGTCGAGGAGCAGGCGACGCAGCTGGCGCCGTTCGGTCTCGAACAGCCGGTGACCACTCTCACCATCACTGCCGGGACACAACAAGAGACGATTTCAATCGGCGACAGCGGGCCGCTGTCCAATACTCTCTATGTGCTTCGGGCATCGGACCGTCGCGTGTTATTGACGAACCTGGCACCGAAGGACTTCATCAACAAGTCCTTGATGACCTTCCGCCGCAAAGAGCTCTTGCGATTCGTCCAAAATGACGTGGAACGGGTCCGCCTGACGTATCCGACGACTGAAATCGTGATCTACAATATGACGAAGGATAAGCCCAGGCCTACCTGGAAGATCCGCTATCCGATCGAAGCCGAGGCAGACCAAAACGAAGTCCGCTCGTTGATGTTTCGGTTGGAAGATCTGAAAGCGCTCGGCATCATCGATCCGGGCCCTGAACGAGACTCCGTGGCCAAGACCCTGACTGCTCCGAAAGTAAAAGTCACGCTGCATACCGCAGCCGGGGATCAAACAGTCCGGCTCTATCAACCGAACCCGCAGAGCGGAGAGGCCATCGCGGAAACGGCGGCCGATGCGCCGCTCTATTACATCAACCCCGCACTGATCAAAGACCTCACGAAGGAACTTTTCAATCTCCAGGACAAGCGCCTACTCGGTCTCGACTATACCGACATCGCCATGCTGTCGGTGAAGACCAGAGATCAACAGTATGTCTTGATCAACCAGACCGGGGAATGGGTGCTCGAAGACCAGCCCAACGAGAAAGTCAGCCAGGAAGCGGCGGATCTCTTTGTCAGTCGGGTCGCGAATCTTCCGGCCGAAGAACGCGTCATGAAACAATCCGCTCCCCTCGCCCCCTACGGCCTATTGGCTCCGGCTGCGGAATTTGTGGCGACCGGCAAAGACGGCAAGACGATCGGGAAACTGACTCTCGGCAACAAGGCAGGCAACCTCCTCTACGCCACCGGTCAACGTCTGCAGGGAGTCTTTCAGGTCCGTCCGGATCTCCTGACGCAGATTCCTTCCAAGGCCGATCTCCTCGCGAAAGCGCGAGATAAAGCCGGTACAAACCCCTGACGGTAGCCGTTCCTCTGTGCCCCCGTCCGATCGACATGTCCATTCCTATCTAAGTGGGCCCGCACCATTTCCCTCGAACCTCCAGGATCGAGCACGGACATTGCCGTTCGCGTGAACCCGCCGAATGGAAACGACAAGACCTACACAGTGACCGTGAACCGAGCGGGCGGCGGAGACGATGGAGGGAACCGAGGAAATGGCGGCGGCAATGGAGGAAATAGAGGCAACGGAAACGGAGGTAATAATAATGGAAATGACGAAGACGACAACGGAGATGATTGATAGGAATCGTACCGATCCGGTGCTGGGATTGTAATCTTTTCAGCAGGCCTCTCCCTCACACCAGCTGGTCCACCACATCTCGATCCGAACCTGACCCCACCCGCAGACTATTCGCCCTTACGCAAGTAGGGATAGACCGGTCCGGAACCCTCTCGTAGTATCGGCATCTATCGTTAGGGTTCTTAAGCATGAGCAATTCCCTGTTTCAAAACAAAGAAAGTGACCGGCATTCCATGAGACGGAATCTCATCTGCACAAGACGATGCTTCGTCACCGCCCTGATCCTCGCTATCGGCTTGGGTGCTTACGGCTGTAGTGACTCTGCGTCGGTTTCGGACGACGTACAAGTACCCCTCTCCAGCTTGACCGTCACCCCCGGTGCCCTCCGGCCGGCGTTTTTCAGCAATACCACGACCTATACGGTCAATGCGCCGACATCTGCGACCAGCGTCACCGTGAAAGCCACCCCTAAAGACAGCACGACCACGATGACGATCAATGGGATCCTAACCGCTGCGGGACAGGGACGCTCCGTAACACTCGGCCCCCCGGGATCAGTGACGACCATCACTATATTATTGGAAGCTCAAAATGGAACAGAAACCACCTATACCGTCAATGTGACGAGACTCTTATCGAGCGACAACAATCTGTCGGCTTTGGGTGTGACGCCGGGCAACTTAGTTCCACCCTTCGATCCTGACATTGAGGACTACACCGTTAATGTCGGCGTTCTCGTTGAACGTGTCGATGTCTCGGCCACCAAGTCCGATCCGAACGCTGAGATGTCAGGGTCGGTATCAGCTGGGGCCGGGACAGCGTCTGGCCAAGCGACCATCCAACTAGGCGGTCCCGGATCGAGCACTCCTGTGTCGATTACCGTCACTGCACCTAACGGAACTGCAAAAACCTACCGTATCACTGTGAACCGTCTCTCCAGCGACGATAATCTATCGGCCTTGACAGTGACACCGGGTACATTGTCTCCTGCCTTTGCTTCAACCACTTTGACGTACATCGTGAATGTTGCCACCAACGTCACAGAAGTGACTGTCACCGCCACTAAGTCTGATCCGAATGCTGTGCTGTCCGGATCGATCGCTGATCCTGGAGCGGGGCAAGCAATCGGTCAGGCGACCATTCCGCTCGGTGGGCCAGGGACAGCCACACCTGTATCAATTACGGTGACTGCCCCGAATGGAAACAGCAAGACCTACGCCATTACGGTGAATCGAGCCGCATCGAGCGACAATAATCTGTCGGCCTTGATTGTGACACCTCCTGGCTCCTTTCCCCCTCCCGGCTTTGTTCCGAGCACTTTGGAATACACGGTGGACGTGGCGACCAGCGTCACTAGCGTGGATGTCTCGGCTACCAAGGCCGATCCCAATGCCGTAATCTCTGGTGATTTGCCCAACGAAGGACAAGCAACCATTCCATTGGACGGACCCGGAACAAGTAGGGTTATATCGATCATCGTAACCGCACAGGATACAGTCACCACAAAGACTTACACCATCACCGTGCACCGGGCGTTGCCATCGAGCGACGCCAACATATCGGCATTGAGCGTGAGCGTTGGCTCCCTGAATCAACCTTTTGATCCAAACATCCTGGACTATACGGTTGACGTACCGACCAACGTTGACGGCATAACCATTTCCGCAACCAAATCCGATTCCAACTCCGTCATGTCCGCGTTGAGTTCGGTAATTGCTCCATCAGGAACCCCAATAGGGCAAGTAACCGTCGCGCTGGGATTAGGGACAAGCACACCGGTGGTGATTACCGTGATTGCGCAAGATGGGGTGACCACAAGGCTTTACACCATCACTGTGACTCGGCCACTTCCTTAGATCCATACAAAAATAGCTCTCTTTTCTCATCCTCCTCCGCATCACACATACCTGACTGGCTCACACTCATACCTGATTCATCACGCCTCAAACTAAGCCTTGACCTCATTAACGAGGATCGGTTATAGGTACGATCCCTGATTTCCCTATACGCAAGTAGGGGTGGACCTATCTTTAGTCCTCTCGTAATATCCACCCCGCCTGTGAGGCCCACAGGGATGGACCTGACACTTCACGCCTCTAGAGAAAGAGACAAATCCCCATGATGATGCGTACCGTTACCGTCGTAAGACAGTATCTCGCTGCCGCCTTTTTCCTCGTGATCGGCTTAACCGCCTATGGCTGTGGGGATTCAGCCACCGTGAACCCCGTGGTGGAACTGGCCAGCCTGACGGTCAGCCCAGGATCGCTGCAACCGGGTTTTAGCAGGGAAACCACCCAATACCGTGTCGATCTCACCAGCGATGTCTCCAGTGTGACCGTCACGGCTCAACCGGCAGTGTCCGGCGACACGGTCACGATTAACGGGCAGGCGACGACGAGCCGTACCATGACTCTCGAACCGGCAGGGGAAACGACCGTCGTTAATATCGTTGTTTCAGAAACAGACACCAATTCGAGAACATACGTCATCCGTCTGGTCAGAGCGAGCTTGGCCGGAAACAACTCATTACAGAACTTAACCGTATCGCCTGGAACCCTAGCCCCGACATTCGATCCGAACTTACAAGCCTATACAGTCAGTGTTGCCAACACTGTGGGAAGTGTCACAGTGACTCCGACGCTTTCCGATCCGGCCGCAACGATGACGGTGAACGGACAAGCCGCTTTATCAGGGCAGGGCCGGGTAATAACCCTAAACGGCGGCGGCCAGAACACTGCTATCACGATTGCAGTGACAGCCCAAAACGGAACTGTGAAGAATTATCAGGTCACCGTGAGTCGTGGGCGATCGAACAATAACAACTTGCAGAGTTTGGGTATTTCGCCGGGCACGTTGTCCCCGGCTTTCCGTGCCGGAACAACCGGCTATACGGTCAATTTGCCGGCCACCTTGGCCAGCAACGTAACCAGCATCAGGGTGACGCCGACGTTACAAGATACTACAGCAACGATGACGGTGAACGGGCAAGCCACGACATCCGGACAGGCACGAACCGCTCCGTTACCCGCACCTGGTTCGAATAGCTTTGTCAATATTGTGGTAGTCGCGCAGGATGGCACGTCGAAAACATATTCCGTCAACTTCATTCGTGCCGCCCTGGGAGGGAACAACAATCTACGGAGCTTGACCGTCTCGCAGGGCACACTGGCCCCAGCCTTTAGTGCGAACACGACGGCCTATACGGTAGATGTGGGGAGCGGTGTATCCAGTATTTCTGTAACTCCCACGCTCTCCGATCCTGCGGCGACGATGACGGTAAATGGGCAAGCGGCCACTTCCGGGCAGGCTCGTACCATTACATTGCGCGAAGCCGGTTTGAGCACGGTGATCAATATCGCGGTGACCGCGCCGAACGGCACCTTGAGGACATATTCCGTGACGGTAGATCGGGCGGCGCTTGGCGGGAATAATAACCTGTCGGCATTGAGCGTGTCGCCTGCTGGCTCTCTAAACCCTACATTTAGCGCAAACACCACGCGATATACGGCAAACGTCGATAGTGCTGTCACCAGTGTCACAGTGAGGGCAACCAAGGCGGACGCGAATGCCGTGATGTCGGATGACGTCACAGCCGGCGCTGGAACAGCAACAGGCCAAGCAACTATTCAACTCGGGGGGCCAGGGACAACCACAGTTGTAACGATAGTCGTGGCCGCTCCGAATGGTAGCCAAAAGTCTTACCGCATCGACATATTCCGCGAGCTGCCTTCCAGCAACAACAACTTGTCAGCCTTAAGTGTGAGAGTAGGTACAGTAGTGCAGACCTTGTCTCCGACTTTCACTCCAGGCACGACGGCCTACACGGCGAACGTGGCGACCGAAGTCACGGAAGTGATCGTCAGGGCGACCAAGTCCGATGCGAACGCCACCATGGCTATCGGTAGCGTAACCGTTGCACCAGGGACTGCGACGGGACAGGCACCTATTACACTGAATGGTGCTGGGACAGCCACAACTGTGTCCATCTCGGTAACTGCGGAGAATGGAACCGTCAAGAATCCCCCGTACACTATTACCGTGAACCGAGCGGCTCCTGCGGCTCCGCCGGCACCGGCGACCGCACCGGATCTTATCCCGGAGGATGACTCCTGTTCACCTGGTATTCCCCCTGCCGAGTGCGCGCCTGGCACGAGTAGGTCGGACAACGTCACCAATGTCACGACACCAAGATTCTCAATAGCTCAGCCTGGTGCTGGACAAACCGCGAGCCTGTACGTAAATGGGGTCAAAGTCGAATCGCAATTCGACTCTGGAGCCAACACCCTAAGGCCAGTTGCGGCGCTAATTGATGGAAACCATACAATTACCTATACGATGACTAATGCAGGAGGCGAGTCCTCACCGAGCCCGTCTTTGACTGTGACCATCGACACCACTCCACCAGCGACTCAGTAGTATCCTGGGGTGCCGAGTTGAGCTGTTTCGCCAGATGACCATCTCGGCATCCGAGTCCGATCTGATACTTTTCTGGTTCTGGGTATGGGCAATGAACGGTAAAGTTATTCAATCACTGTAGGCCGTGCCCACACACCTTTTTCGTATGACCGTATCCAACTCCATACACCGGTTCACCCGTCTCGATTCGCACTCTTGACCTCACCGGTCGGATTTGGCTATACCGTTAACTGCTGTTTCGCCTCTGTAGAGACTGGAACCCTCTCGTAGTTTCCACATCCAGCGTTTGGGTTCGCCAAACCAACAGACTCGTCGCTTCACGTATCAAGGGAAGGGACCGCCTCCAATGGGACGCATTTTCACCATCGCCATGCAATACCTGGTCACCCTCTTCGTCCTCACGTTCGGGTTCAGTTTTTACGGTTGCTCGGACTCGGCGTCGGTCACTCCAGTGGTCGAACTGGCCAGTCTTACCGTCACACCTGGAACACTCCAACCGTCCTTTAGTGGTGCCACTACCCAATACAGGGTCGAGCTTGCGAACAACGTCACCAGTGTGACCGTCACGGCTCAACCGGCGGTGGCCGGCGACAGCGTGACCATCAATGGCCAAGCGACGACCAGCCGCCCCATCGCTCTCGGGGAGGCCGGGACGACGACTCCTGTCGATATCGTCGTGTCGGAATCAGGGACGAATTCGAGAACCTATACCGTCCTCTTCACGAAAGCGAGTTTAACGGGAAACAATTCGTTACGGAGTTTGTCCGTTTCGCCGGGCCCTCTCGAACCAGGATTTAACGCCACTACCCTGAGCTATGAAGTCGATGTCGCGAGCACTGTCAGCAGCATGAGAGTGACACCCACCTTGGACGATCCTGCCGCGACGATGACGGTGAACGGCCAAACCGCGACCTCCGGGCAAGCCCTCACCATTCCACTGCGCGACCCTGGGCTGACCACTGTTCTTACCATTACCGTGACCGCGCAGAACGGCACCCCGAAGACCTATACCGTGGTCGCTTCTCGCGCTTCGCTCGGCGGGAATAACAATCTTGAGAGCTTGACCGTGTCGCCGGGCAGTCTGACTCCCGCGTTTAGTGCAAGCCGCACGAGTTATAGGGTGAGCGTCGGTGGCCGAGTTGAAAGCATCGCCGTGACCGCTGCTTCCGATGATACCGCTGCGCGCATGACGATCAATGGCGTGACCGTTCGCTCAGGACAAGCCCGCTCTGTTTCTCTCGGACCTGACGGATCGAGCACGGAAATACAGGTCACCGTTACTGCACAGAATGGCAGCCAGAAAGGGTACTTCATCACCGTAAACCGCGAAGCGCTGTCCAGTGATAATAATCTGGAGACACTGACGGTGAGTCCGGGCACCCTCAACCCCTCGTTTTCCCCCGGAACCCTCGCCTACACAGTAGAAGTGGCGAGCGGCGTCACCAGCGTGACCTTGACGGCAATCAAATCCGACTCCAATGCCGTCATCTCCGGGGATGTACCCAACGGAGGGCAAGCCACCATTCCGCTCGATGGACCAGGGACGACTAAAAATGTCTCGATCACCGTCACGGCGCCGGATGGAAACGTGAAGTCGTACACTGTCGCCGTGACCCGACGGCCGCCCTCAAGTAACAACGACCTGGCGGCCCTGACTGTGACACCCGGCAGTTTGTCTCCAGGCTTTTCTCCGAACACGTTGAACTATGATGTCAGCAGCAGCGCCGGCAGCCTGACGGTCTCCGCGACCAAGGCAGATCCGGACGCCGTCATGTCAGGGAGTGTGGCCGCCGGAACGGGGGTCCCCACAGGGACAGCGACCATTCCGCTCGGCGGGCCCGGGACGACCACACGAATATCCATCACCGTCCGGGCGCCGAATGGAGCCTCACAGACCTATGCGCTCACGGTGACCCGACCGTTCCGCTAAACATATTGCGAATTCCCTCCCGGCATCTGCACTACCGCCTCCCCCAGAGTGCCTGGGGAGGAGGGTGAGAAAATGACAGCGAGCGTCCCTCGTCACTTTCTTTCGATTCGCAATCCTCATATCTGGTATTCAACATCAGTGGCTCGACCAGCGAGGATGAGTCAGCACGCATCCTGCCTATCTATACGCAAGTAGGGATAGACCAATTCAGGAACACCTTCGTAATATCTTTCTTCCCCCGTAATGGTCCTACTGGTGGCTTGATCCACCAAATAGATCTAGTTAGGAAAATAGTTTGGTCCATGATAATTAGACACTTCTTCACCGTCACCGCACGCTATGCTGCCATCACTCTTCTCGTCGGAACTGCCGGCTTGGGCATTGAAGGCTGTCAGGACTCAGGGTCGATTGATCCGGGGCCTCAACTCGCCGGCCTCTCAGTCTCCGGCGCATCGCTTCAACCGCCGTTCACCAGCGAAACGACCGTATACAACGTTGATCTCCCGGGCAATGTTCCAGACGTCACCGTCTCGGCAACGAAGTCTGATCCGAACGACGTATTGTCCGGTGCGATCACCGTCCCGGCAGGGCAAACGACCGGCACAACAACGATTCCTTCCCCCGGACCAGGGTCAACCAAAGATGTCTCTCTCACCGTCACGTCACCCGACGGACGAGCCAAGATCTATACCATTACCCTCAGGGCGATAGCCCTTAGCGGGGACAACAACCTCAAGAGTCTGGCCGTGTCGCCTGGGACCTTGTCTCCTGCCTTCTCTGCCGGCACTCAGGCCTACACGGTGAATGTGGCGACTGCCGTCACCGAAGTGACCGTCTCGGCCACCAAGTCCGACCCGAATGCCGTGATATCGGGTGATCTGCCCGACGAGGGACAAGCGACTCTCAAACTCGATGGGCCGGGGACCACCAAGGTGGTATCGATTATCGTCACTGCATCGAATGGAACCTCAAGGACATATACCATCAACATCAAACGAGCGGCACCCGCGAGCGACGATACTCTATCCAGTTTGACGGTGAACCCCGGTTCCTTGGACCCTGATTTTGCTCCAGATATCCTGAACTACAGGGCTGCGGTCGACAATGACGTTGACAGCGTGACCATCACTGCCACAAAGTCCGACTCGAATGCCGTAATGTCCGCCTTCGGTTCAGTGATCGCCGCGGCAGGGACGCGGACAGGACAGGTTTCCGTCCCGCTGGAAGGGAGACGCACCGAGGTGGAGATTACTGTAACCGCGCAGGATGGTGTGAATACCAATACGTACTCCATCACCGTCATCCGATCTCGTCGATAGACCGTCGCTCGAGCTTCGATCTGGAGCGGATGCAGTCCTCCTGAGCTTTCCAATGTCCAACGGTTCTCGCGATTCACCGTGCTGACATTCTACACATCGACCTCCTACCCTGATCATCTGCGCCCCTCCAGCGCCCATCGACACAACTCAGTTTTCACCGTAGTTTTCGGTCCGCCAATCCCGATTTACGTCAGCGACACTATTTCCTCTAGGGTCATTTACGAGTTTTCCCTATCTCTCGCTCCGATCTGTTGACCCGACCGGTCAGATCGGTTATAGAAGAAACCACCGCTCGGCTTTGCGAAAATCCTGACCGGCGATTTGGAACCCTCTCGTAGCCTCGGCACGTACCGTTTGGGGTCACGAGGACAATAGAACACACAGACCCATCGGTTTTCAGGTCGCCAAAAGAAAGCAACCGGCATCACATGAGACACAGGCTCACCGTCATGGGACACTATCTAGTCGTCATCTTTCTTGCCATGATCGTCCTCAATTCCTCCGGATGCACAGACACTGCATCGATCTCGGATGAGCCGGAGGTCAAGCTTTCCGGTTTGACGATCTCGCCTGGAGGACTACGACCAGCCTTTTCACCCACGACGACCAACTACACGGTCAACGTACCGGCAACGGTCACCAGCGTCACCGTAACGGCTACCCCGGAAGACGGCTCAACCAACATAACGATCGCGGGCACTGCAACTCGGACCCTTGCTGTTGACCTTAATCCACCGGGATCGACCAAAGACATCACGATCTTCTTGACCTCGTCGGGCGGAGGCCAGAGCACTTACATCATCAGTGTAAATCGGGCGCTTCCACTGTCCGGCAACAACGAGTTATCGAGCTTGACTGTGTCTTCAGGCAGCTTGTCGCCGGCTTTCGCTCCAAGCATTCTGACCTACACGCTGGACGTGGCGAGCGGCGTCACCAGCGTAACCTTCACGGCAACCAAGTCCGACCCCAATGCCGTGATCTCCGGGGATGTACCCAACGGAGGGCAAGCCACCATTCCGCTCGATGGACCAGGGACGACTAAAAATGTCTCGATCACCGTCACGGCGCCGGATGGAAACGTGAAGTCGTACACTGTCGCCGTGACCCGACGGCCGCCCTCAAGTAACAACGACCTGGCGGCCCTGACTGTGACACCCGGCAGTTTGTCTCCAGGCTTTTCTCCGAACACGTTGAACTATGATGTCAGCAGCAGCGCCGGCAGCCTGACGGTCTCCGCGACCAAGGCAGATCCGGACGCCGTCATGTCAGGGAGTGTGGCCGCCGGAACGGGGGTCCCCACAGGGACGGCGACCATTCCGCTCGGCGGGCCCGGGACAACCACACGGATATCGATTGCCGTCACCGCACCGAATGGGTTCTCACAGATCTACACGATCACGGTGAGCCGACCGTTCCGCTAGCGTACGACTACTTCGGACTTTTTTGAGGTGCTACGTCCCCGGCAAGTACTTGGTTCTGGGTAGCGAGGAACTGGTTTAATGGCGAGAGTAGGCGCTACCGCTTCGGATCCAGTTCGATCAGTCCTTTGCGAATGGCGAGAATGGCCGCCTGCGTGCGGTCATAGACTTGTAGTTTGTGGAAGATATTTCGGACGTGATTCTTCACCGTCTTTTCGCTCAAATCAAGGCTGTTGGCAATTTCTTTGTTGGTTTTCCCGTCGGCAACCAGCCGCAATACCGTAATCTCTCGCTCAGTCAGATCATGTTCGGCCCAAGCCGGCTTCTTGCCTTTCTTTTGCGCCATCAACGAGAATTCCGCCAAGATTTTACTGGCGACGGACGGATGGATCAGCGACTCGCCACGATAGATGGCACGAATCGCCGCCACGATCTGAGAGGATTCGGAATCCTTCAAGAGGTAGCCCGTCGCACCCGCACGGACCAGGTCGAAGATATATTGTTGTTCTTCATACATGGTCAACGCGACGATGCCGATGTGTGGAAACTCGCGCTTGATCTGTCTCGTCGCCTCGACGCCTCCCATCCGCGGCATGCTCACATCCATGAGAATCACATCCGGGAGCAATGCGCGGGCTTTCTCCACCGCTTCGATCCCATCTTGGGCCTCCCCGATGACCTGAATGTCTTCCTTGGTCTTCAGAATGGCGGCCAACCCTTCCCGAACCACCCGGTGGTCGTCGGCGATCAGAACCTTAATCTTCTCCATTCCCTCTCTCCTCCTTGTGACCCAGCGGCACCTCGACGATGATTTTCGTCCCTTTCCCCGGTTTGGATTGGACGTGTCCCTCGCCGCCCACCAATCGAGCTCGTTCCAAGATCCCCTTGATACCGAAATGATCCCACTTTTCCGGGTCACGCAGAACGCTTTCCAGATCGAAGCCGATTCCGTTGTCGGCGATCGTCACGCGCAACAGATCCATATCGATGTCCAGCTTGATTGAGACGCGGTCGGCTTTGGCATGCTTTTCCACGTTGCTCAAGGCTTCCTGAATGATGCGAAACAGAAAGATCTTCGTCCGCGGGAAGAGGATTTGTTCATCCCCTGTGACCGAAAACTTCGTGGCAATGTGAGTCTGGGTCTGGTACGACTTGAAATAATTCGTGAGGGCCGGGATCAATTCCATCTTGTCATAGTGCAGGGGACGCAGATTGAAGATCACTTGGCGGGCCTCCTGTATGGCCAGCTTCAATTGGGCTTTGCTTTCCTTGATGGTGGCCAAACTGGCTCGTGGGTTTTTCCGGATGAGCTGCTGGCACAGGTCCAGCTTAAAGTTCACTCCGGCCAAACTCTGGACGAGCCCGTCGTGGATCTCGCAGGCGATTCTGGTCCGCTCTTCCGTCACCGCGGCGCCGGTCTCTTTCACGTACAATCGATACAGAGATTGATACTTGTTCAGCGTCTTCTCGATCTCCGCCGTCGCGCGAATGCGGGCTTCGATGAGTTCCCACATGAATTTCGCGCTGGCACCGCCGATGATGGTGACGCCCATACGATGAAAATCTTGGAGGAACTGCCGGACTTCCTCATCGCCCGACACGTCGATGATCAGGTCGACACGTTCCATCGCCAACAGCTGTCGATAGTCGTGCGTAATCGGGATGTTGAGTTGTTTGGCCAACTTTAATCCCGGCGCGTCCGGATTCAATTCGGCCACGCCGACGATCTGCACCAACGGGTCATTCGCAAAAATCTCCATGAGCGCAGTGCCCCCGCGCCCGGCGCCGATAATCGCGACGTTCGTCGCTCCGGCGGTCGTCGTCGTCCGCCGAGCAGGCTGCTGAGGAAGCGGCTTCTTCATCGGTTCTACACCTCCTCCACACGATTCGTCGGGGCCGACTACGGCGAACGTCGAATGAGGCTGGGATGAACGGTCAGGAAAGAGAACTGACGGGGTCGAGCGTTGCGCCTTAACGTTCGCGACGTTGTTGAGCGAGCGTTTTCAACTCTTCCATAAACTGGTCGATGTCCTTGAACTCCCGGTACACGGATGCAAACCGGACATAGGCGACCTGGTCCAGCTGATGCAACTCCTTCATGACTTCTTCACCGACGACCCGACTTTCAATCTCCGTTTCGCCCATCTCCTGAATCCGTTTTTCGATGCGGTCGGTGACGGCTTCGATCGTACCGATGCTGATCGGCCGTTTTTCGCAGGCTTTCTTCAGGCCGATGAGAATTTTATTGCGGTCGAACGACTCGCGGCGACCGTCCTTCTTCACGACAACGGGAAGAATTTCCTCGACCCGCTCATAGGTGGTATAGCGACGTTTACAGCCGAGGCACTCCCGGCGGCGACGTATGACCTCGCCTTCCTTGGCCATGCGAGAATCGACGACCTTGTCCTCAAGTTCATCACAGAAGGGACATTTCACCGGCGGCGACCCTGCCCTCTCGCTATCGGCTGACTAGTAGGGATGAAAGATGGGAAACTTGGCGCACAACGCTTTCGCCTGCCCTCGGACGTCTTCCAACACCGACGGTTCTTGTCGGTGCTGAAGCACACGATCGACTAATTCGACGATCTGCTTCATCTCCGGTTCTCTCATCCCGCGTGTGGACACGATGGGCGACCCCAGCCGAATTCCGCTGGCTACAGCCGGCGGTTTTTCATCGTACGGGACGGCGTTCTTATTGACGATGATACCGGCGGTGTCCAGCGCGGCATCCGCCTCTTTTCCTGTGATCCCCTTGTTCGTGAGGTTCAGAAGCATCAGATGCGTATCGGTTCCCCCGGAGACGATCGTATAGCCGCGATCGATGAATCCTTGTGCCAACGCCTTCGCATTGGCCAGGACTTGCTGCTGATAGCGCTTAAATCCAGGCGACAACGCCTCTTTAAAGGCGACCGCCTTGGCCGCAATCACATGCATCAACGGTCCACCCTGGAGTCCCGGAAAGACCAGTTTGTCGACGGCCTTGGCATACTCCGCTTTGCACATCGTGACGCCGCCACGCGGACCGCGGAGCGTCTTATGAGTCGTCGTCGTGACGAAGTCGGCATAGGGAACGGGATTCGGATGAAGGCCGGCGGCGATAAGCCCAGCGATATGCGCGATATCGACCAGCAGATAGGCCCCGACCGATTTGGCGATCTGTTGGAAACGAGGAAAGTCCAGCACGCGGGCATAGGCACTGGCCCCGACCACGATCATGCGCGGGCGGCATTCCTCCGCGACTTTCTGGACGGCATCGTAGTCGATGGTTTCGGTCCGGCGATCGACGCCATAGGAGAAGACGCGGAAGAGGATGCCGGAGAAGTTGACCTTGCTCCCGTGCGTGAGGTGGCCGCCTTGCGCAAGGTCCATTCCTAGAATGGTGTCGCCCGCCTTCAGCACCGACAAATACGCCGCCATGTTGGCTTGTGAACCGGAATGCGGCTGCACATTGACGTGCTCGGCACCGAAGATCTCCTTGCAGCGCTGAATCGCCAACTCCTCGACGGCGTCGGCATGCTGACATCCACCGTAGTATCGTTTGCCGGGATACCCTTCCGCATACTTATTGGTGAGCAAGGACCCTTGTGCAGCCAAAACCGCCGGGCTGGCAAAGTTTTCCGACGCGATCAGGAGCAATTTCTCTCGCTGTCGAACCTCTTCCGCCTCGATCGCGGCAAAAACTTCGGGGTCTGCCGTTTTCAGTGCATCCCATGAACCGATCGCGTCGCTGCTCATCTTCTCCATGCTCCAAATTCTAGGCGGAGGCTTCTTCGGGCTCTTGCTTCTTCACCACACGGACCATCACGGTCGCCACCACATCTCTCGGCATCTTGATCGGCACGGACACCGTACCGAGTTCCTTGATCGGTTGCGCCAATTGGATCTTTCGCCGATCCACCGTGACGCCTTGCGCGGCCAATCCTTCCGCGATGTCTTTCGCGGTGACAGACCCGAACATTTTGTCGTCTTTCCCGACCTGCGCTTCGATCGTCAGTGAGACAGCCGACACCTTCTTGGCATGGGCTTCGATTTCCAGTTTCTCTTTCTTGGCCTTCTCGGCCGCCACTCGTTTGGCATGTTCGAAGGCCTTGATGCTCCGGCCGTCGGCTTCGACGGCCTTGCGGCGTGGTAATAGATAGTTCCTCGCAAATCCATCGGCGACGTTGATGAGATCACCGAGATGCCCGACCCCTTCCAGGGTTTCTTGAAGAATGACTTTCATACCTCTACTCCTTGCCTGGTAAAGGAACTGAGAATACTGGGGTGACTGCGAAAAGTCAATTCAGATGACGGCCTGTGAACTGGGCCTCAATACGTAAGCAAGTTCATCCATGAGCATGGCGTCCGGGGGACTGCACCAGAAATGCGCCATGCCCCAGGCACGACGAACGAAGTGTTTCAGCTATCAGGTAGAGAGACTCGTCAGATGAGGTTACAGCGCGTTGAATTCTTCGATGGTCAGCGCAGCGTGGCGAATCAATTTGCGAAGGAGTCCAGGACCCAATTCATCATGCTGTGGGATCGAAAGCGTGTACTCGTATCCGGATTTCACCAACATCACATGCGAACCTCGTTGTCGCGAGACCCTCCACCCTGCTCGTTCAAATTTTCCCACCGCCTCTGACCCCGAACACACCCGAAGGCGTTCGGCCATCACACCACGACCTCAACCATTCGATCGGCATCAACCGCCTGCTTTGCCTCCATGACCTCAAGCCATCCTTCGATAGCATCCTTCACGTTGGCGATCGCCTCGTCGCGGGTCTTCCCTTGGGAGAGGCATCCCGGCAAAGCTGGAACCTCGGCAACAAAGTAACCTGCCTCATCCTGTTCCACCACAACATGGAGTTTCATGTCTAGAATCTCCTCTTCTCGTCACATCGAGGGTAATTATCGAGAAGACCAACTTCCCGGTCAAGCAATCAGACCAATACAAGAACTAGGACGCCGTTGCTTACCAGCTTTCCGCTCCTGTCACTGATGCCGTGTCACGATATCACGCCGAGAGCCCGGCCCACCTTTGCAAATTCCGCCACGGCTTGTTCGAGTTGGGCTCTCGTGTGTGCCGCCGACATTTGGGTTCGGATCCTTGCCTGTCCTTGCGGCACGACCGGATAGCTGAATCCGACGACGTAGACCCCTTCTTTCAGCAACGCCTCCGCCATCGAGGTCGCAAGGGCCGCGTCACCCAACAGCACGGGAATGATTGGATGCTGGCCTGGAACGAGTCGGAACCCGAGCTTGGTCAGCTCATGCCTAAAAAAGGCCGCATTGGCCCGAAGCTGCTCCCTGAGATGATCGCCTTGTGCCACGAGACCGAGCGCACATAATGCCCCGGCTGCAATGGGAGGAGGGAGGGAGTTCGAAAAGAGGTAGGGCCTCGATCGTTGACGTAGTAATTCGACAATTTCAGCCTTACCGGAGGTAAACCCGCCGGTCGCACCACCCAGCGTTTTCCCCAAGGTGCTCGTCACGATTTCAATGCGGTCTGCTACCCCAAAATGAGCCGGCGTCCCCCTCCCCTTCGGACCTAGAACCCCGGTCGCATGGCTATCATCGACCACCACCGCCGCATCGTACCGTTCCGCCAGCTCCACGATTCGATCCAGCTTGGCCAGATCACCGTCCATCGAGAACACCCCATCCGTAACAATCAACCGCAGGCGGCATGCACCGGCTTCCTGAAGCCACGCCTCGAGCTCCGCCATGTCGGAGTGGGCATATCGGAACCGCTTAGCCTTGCAGAGTCTGATGCCGTCGATCAGGCTGGCATGGTTCAAGGCGTCGCTGATGACGGCATCCTTCTCATCCAACAACACTTCGAACAGTCCCCCGTTCGCGTCGAAGCAGGAACTGTAGAGGATGGTGTCCTCGGTGCCGAGAAACTCACTGACGGCTTGCTCAAGTTGTTTATGCAGATCCTGCGTGCCGCAGATGAACCGTACGGAGGCCATGCCATAGCCATGCGTCCTCAAGCCTTCCATGGCGGCCCGCACGATTTCCGGATGATTGGCAAGACCCAGATAATTGTTGGCACAGAGGTTCAGAACCGAGCCTTGAGCCACCAGGATGTCCGACCCTTGCGGACCCAGAATACGCCGCTCGGATTTGTAGAGGCCTTTGGCTCGGATGTCGGCAAGCTGAGTGTCGAGGATTCTCTTGAAGGACGAGTACGCCATGGTTAGAACAGGATTGAGAGATGAGGACTGAGGGCCGAGGGCAGTTTTCTCAGTCCTCAGTCCTCGTACCTCGGCCTTCCTACGGAAACAGCACCACTTTGCCGCACTGACCTGACTGGATCAAGTTGAACCCGGTGGCGAACTCATGAAGGGGGAACGAATGCGTGATGATCGGCCGAATATCGAGACCGGCTTTGAAAAGGCCCGCCAGCCGGTACCAGGTTTCAAACAAGCGCCGGCCGGTGATCCCATAGACACGGATCCCCTTAAAAATGACTTCGTTCGGTAGATCAAAGCACACGGGACCGGTCGGAATGCCGAACAAGGTGACTCGTCCGCCGTTCTTCACCGCGCGAAAGACTTGATGCAACGCCGTGGGATCTCCCGACATCTCCAGTGCGGCATCGACCCCTTCACCGGCGGTCATCTCATGGATGGCCGCCGCGACCTGTTCCGGCGATTCGGTTTTCGCGTTAAGGACATGGTCTACTCCAATCTGTTTCGCCAGACCAAGCCGATAGTCGCTCACGTCGGACGCAATAATCGTCGCGGCTCCGGCGGTTCGTGCGACGGCCGCGGCAAAGAGACCCGTTGGTCCACATCCCGTGATCAACACCGTATGACCGGTCAGGTCTTCCGCAAGCGCGGCATCGACGGCGTTCCCAAGCGGCTCCTGGACACAGGCTAATTCCGGGGGAATCTCTGGAGCGGTATGCCACAAGACCCCTTCCGGCAGTGCGACATACTGCGCGTAGGATCCGTCTCGATCGATCCCCAGAATCTTGTAATTTTTGCACACATGCGCCTGTCCGGTGCGACACTGGAAGCAGGCGCCACAAGTCAAGTGTGATTCGGCGGCGACATAGTCGCCGACCTTGACCAGCGACACCTCACGACCCACCGCCACGACATGGCCGCACAATTCATGGCCGATGATCCGCGGCGGATGAATCCGCCGTTGTGCCCACTCATCCCAACGGTAAATATGGGCGTCGGTTCCACACAAAGAAGTTGCGGCAACTTTCACCACGGCATCATGTGGCCCAGGAGTGGGATCTTCCCAATCGGTGAGGGTTAAACCCGGCTCAGCAGTCGCTTTAACGAGGGCTTGCATGACCCTATTCTATACCAACTGAATCCGCTGACACCCGTGTTTTGGTGAAAGAAACGAGTTGCACGAGCTTCTTCGCGATAGGTAGGATGCCGGGGGGATCTAGCAAGATGCTGAAAACGTCCGCCAGCGGCGTTCTCGCAGAACACTGCCGCCTCACCATCTCGGCGGCGTTGACAGGCGTGCTGTGCTTTATTCGGCACGGCGTGAGCCTCAGAAGCTTATCATGCAGAGCAGAGTATGCTTCGCCTTTGAGACACTGGGCGCTCACCACCTCGCGCCCGTCCGCAAACGTGAAGCTCCTTATTCGTCGCCTGGCGGACCTCGCTACGGCCTTGCTAGCAGTCTTTTTGAGCATCCTGAAGTTCTTCTGGCGTCAACACCGCACGGGAAAGGTGACGGTATGAAAACCGGGACAAATTGGTTGCAGGGCGTCGTCATCGTCGGTCTGCTGGGATGGTTTCCCCTGGGCGTCGAGGCGGAAACGGCTCGATGGGACATCGATCCGGATCACTCGATCATTGAGTTTCGTGTGACCCACATGGTCATCTCCAAGACATCGGGGCGGTTCATGGACTATCGTGGTTTCGTCGAGATGGATGGTGACGCAAAAACTTTCAAAACGATTGTAGCCACGATCAATGCCGAGTCCATCAACACGAATCAGGAAAAACGTGATATGCATCTTCGCAATGCCGACTTCTTGGATGTCAAACAGTTTCCGACGATCACCTACAAGATGAAGAACTATCAGAAACAGGGAGAGACCTATAAGGTCGTCGGCGACCTCACCTTGCGCGGCGTGACCAAAGAGGTCACGCTCCTCGGAACGTTCAATGGCGTCACCAAGGATCCCTGGGGCAATACCAGAGCCGGATTCACCGCCGACGGAACATTGAACCGCAAGGACTTCGGCATGATTTGGAACAAGACGCTCGATAACGGCGGGTTGGTCGTCGGAGACGAAGTCCAGATCCATCTGGACATCGAATGCATCAAGGCTAAGAAACCCTAGCCAGAGGCGGAAAGGTTGCGGCTAAGGTGCAGACCCGAAAGAGTCACGCCTTCACTCAACCTTAATCTCGACCTCAACCTCTGTTTAAGATTGGGCCTCCCATGAAAGCCATGGTGCTCACCCAGACCGGCGACGTGTCCGCTAACCGTCTGGAGCTGCATGAGTGCACGACGCCAGCGGCAGGGCCAGGACAAGTGTTAGTGAAGATTCATGTCTGTGGCGTCTGTCGCACGGATCTCCACGTCGTGGAAGGCGAACTTCCCAATATTGCACTGCCCTTGATTCCCGGTCATCAAGCAGTCGGCACGGTCATGCAGGTCGGCTCCAAAGCCTCAGCGGTCAAGGAAGGGGACCGTGTCGGGATTGCTTGGCTACAGGGAACGTGCGGGCAGTGCGAATTCTGCAGAAGCGGGCGAGAAAATCTCTGTCTACAAGCCAAGTTCACCGGCTATCAAGTGGACGGCGGGTATGCCCAATACGCTGTCGTCTCTGCACAGTTTGCCTATCCCATTCCGTCGATCTTTTCTGATGAAGAAGCGGCTCCCCTTTTATGTGCCGGCATTATCGGCTATCGCGCGTTACGGCTCAGCGGCATCAAACCGGGCCAGCGTCTGGGCCTGTACGGATTCGGGGCATCGGCGCATATTGCCATCCAGATCGCCCGTCATTGGGGCTGCCAAGTCTATGTCAGTTCGCTCAAACGCGAGCATCAGGAATTGGCAAGGCAACTAGGAGCCATCTGGGTCGGCGGGGCAACGGATATGCCGCCCGAGAAACTGCATGGGTCGATCATTTTTGCACCGGCCGGTGAGCTCGTTCCTCCAGCGTTGAGAGCGCTGGAACGAGGCGGCACGCTGGCATTGGCAGGCATCCACATGTCGCCGATTCCCTCGCTCGATTACGATCGTGAGGTCTTCGGAGAGCGGGTCATCCGCAGCGTGACAGCCAACACCAGGCAGGACGGACTTGATTTGCTACGCGAAGCAGCGGCAATCCCCATCAAACCACATACGATCCGTTTTCCTCTCGAGGAGGCAAACCGCGCACTACAGCAACTCAAAGCGGGTACCTTTCAAGGGGCGGCGGTGCTGGTCGTGTGAGAGACAATGCCATAAGGGTGAGAACCGGGTTGAACGTCTGAGGAACCAAAAGTTGTTGGCGAAAGCACTGAGAAGCTGGAGGAATCTTCGCTTTAGTGAAGCCATCGCGCTTGCAAAGGCGTTCGGCTTCCGGCTTCTCACAAGCAAAGAGAAGCCATCATATCTTTGTCCATCCCCATATACGTGAGTTGGTTAACTTCCAAGAAGTAGACGGCAAAGCCAAACCCTACCGGGTTCGTCACTTGCTTAAGATCGTTGAACGCTATGCTTTAGAATTGACGACAGGCGAAGAGCCATGAAGGACTACCATATCAACATTTTCTACAGCGAAGCGGACAGAGGGTACATTGTCGACATTCCGGACCTCGACGCCTGTTCGGCGTTTGGAATGACTCCCGCCGAAGCGCTCAAGCAAGCGGAAGTCGCGAAGCGCGCCTGGCAGGCAGCGGCCCACGCTGAGAAAAAACCAATCCCCAAACCGCGATATCGCCCTGCTCTCTACCAAACCGGCACATAACCTCCCCTCAGGCCAGCCCCCTGTCGACGGTCCGCGATGGAATTGTTCTCTGACCCCTATTTCCAACCCTTGAGGGTGGCGTATCCCTATGGTTTCTGGACCACACATCGGCGGCACGAGCGTTCGAGCCGATGGAACAATACGGAGATCACCCCATGGATCTGGCAGATGCGTCCGTCATCGTCGCGGCGGAATCGCTACGCACAACCAAGGTCTCTACTCTCGATCTTGCCGACTTTCGTCAATACCGCATCCGACGTGGGCATCGCCACGTCAAAGTAGAGATTCTTGGCTAAAGTGCCACGAACCGGAAGGAATGCGTGTACTCACATCGATGCTATGAACGTTTTGATTCTGTTAGGGAAGGTCTGATTAATTCCGTTTTGTTGCCAACGAACTCTCAACATACCTGATATTCGACTGGCCCGTGATCGAAATTCAGAATAAATCAGACCTTCCTTAGTTGGATCACCTGCTCCGACACCTCCTTCACCAACACTCCCATCTTCGGATGCGACGGCTCGAAATCGACTGGCCAACCATGATGATGCAGCCGTTCACTGGCGGTCGGACCGATCGAGGCGACGACCATTTTCTGTAGTGCTGCGCGAAATGGTTGCACCTTTCCATCCTGCTCCAACACCTTCATGACATGATCCACCTGGGCGGCGTTGGTAATCAGGATCACTTGGACACGCCCGGCAATGATTTCATCCAGTGCGTGGCGCATTTGACTAAGATCCTCTGGCAGAGCCCATTTGTAGATCGGTACCGGAAACACGCCTGCACCGCGGTCTTCTAACGCCTTCAACAGATCGGGGTTGGACACTCCATACTCCTGAACGGCAACCCGCAGCCCCATCACAGGACGATACTGATCCAGCACTGAAACCAGATCGACCCACGTATTCGGTTCCGGCACCGTGACGGTCGCTTGAAGGCCGACGGCTTTGAGGGCTGCGACCGGCTTCGGTCCGCGTGCTACGATAGTAATCCGTTGGAGAGCAGTCAGAATCGATGACCAAGGATAGGATGTCTTGAGCAGGTCGAACAACGCCGTTGTGCCGACGCCGGTCATGAGAATCAGCAGGTCGACCTGCCCGGCCAAGAGCCAGGTCCCGAACTCCTGCAACGCCTGATTGTCCTCCAAGGGAATTTCGCGAAGAGCAGGAGCGCCGAGCGGGCGACCACCATAGCGTTCGATAAGCCGGGTTATCTCTCTCGCCATCCGGCTCTCGAATGCGGCAACTGTCATTCCATTGAATGTCATGACGCGAGAGACTCTGAAGTCATATGACCGTGAGCATACTCTACACGAAACTTCAGCCGGAGCCTATTTTCCATTGACGGTTGCTACTCGGTCTCCCTACTATACAAAACGCTCGATACGATTGAGCCATTTAGGTATGACGACTCCACTTCATCGAGGCCTTCGCCATCTCGCACTGCGTGTCACCGATCTTCATCGGTCGCGTCTATTTTATGAACAGCTCCTCGGCTTCCAGTCCGTGTGGGAGCCGGACCCGGAGAATGTGTATTTCAGCTCCGGCAACGACAACTTGGCGCTCCACCAAATTCCAAAAGATGAACTGTCCTCGTACCAACCCACAACAGGCCAACTCCTCGATCACATTGGCGTGATTCTGGACAGTCCACAAACCGTCGATCAGATGTACAGAGAGATCCTGCCGAAGATTGAATCTCTGGGCGGACGCATCGCCAAGGATCCCAAGCAGCATCGTGACGGCAGTTACTCATTCTATTTTGCCGACCCCGACGGCAATCTGATCCAGGCTCTGTATGAACCGGCGATCAGCAAGCTGAAGTTCATTGCCGACTCATGAGCCAGACGTGGACCGGTCTTCCAAAGAATCACTACCTGAGCCTCGCCCCTTGGTGCTGGGCACAGCTAGAAAGCACGGAACCACCGGGCCCCTTTCCTTTCGTCGGCGGGGTGGCCCCTGAAGTCGTCGCCAGCCTCCATGAGGCTCATAGCCTGCTCTCCAGTGCGATCGACACGGCGATCAGCGATGTCTTTTCAAAACGGGCGCCGCTCGACGATCCTGCTCGACAGCGACGGTTGGAAGATGCCTATGCCGAGCTGGTCAACGCACGGCCGTATCTTCAGCGACACATTCACTGTGGCCGCAAACCGGATGGGACCTTCCATTGGGAATTTCCGACTGATCCGACGAAATCCACAACTGTCACCAACGGTGGTCTCCGCATTTTCCATGCGGTGGATCATCAGACGATCCCCATCGGCTTCAACGGACGACCGCTGGGTCCCCTCGTGGGAAAACTGCTCGGTCTGCTCGATGGAACCCACACCGCGGATGACCTCCGGTCTGCGATATCGGCCATGCCGCGTGATGCGCAGATGATGCTGACCACGGTGATGGATTCGCTGCACCGCTATGGGTGTCTGGCCGCCTCTCGAACGACTTCTGTCCGGCGACATTGGTATGACATCGTGCAGGACCAAGACATCGTGCACCTCGGACATGCGGCGCTCCTCTACCGGCAACGGGACACCGTTTTCCTCTTCGATCCCTGGCTTCTGCCGTGGTTTGCGGAATCGCCGTTGCCGTCGATTTGGAACGGACTCTTTCCGAAACCCGCCGTCGTGTTTCTGACACACGACCACGATGATCATGTCGATCCCCGCACCTTGCTCCATTTACCGAAAGACACGCCGCTCATCGTGCCCAGTCGGCGCAATCGAACAGGGTTGTACTTTGATTATCGATCGCTTCTCACCGAACTGGGGTTTGACCGAGTCATCGAGCTGGCCCATGGGGAAACCTGGCCGTTTGAAGGCGGCGCAGTCGTGTCCGTCCCTTTCTATGGAGAGGACCCTTGCGACCTGAACATGCCCAGGAATTGCTACTTAATTTCGGATCGAGGACACAATGTCCTGATCCATGCGGACAGCGGCCCGACGAACGACGGACGATCCGCTCTCAAGGACAACGTCATCCAGCAATTGGTCGGTCAATATGGACCGATCCCGCTGGTGTTTGCGTCACAACAACAATTGCTTGAAATCCGGAGCCATGCCGCCCATGCCTCTCTCTCCCATCCCGGCAAATGGCTGGATGTCGGCGAGAACGGCTACCTCACGAACGCCTATCTTGCCGAGATCTGCGCGACCTCCCACGCACGAATGTTTGTGTCTTATGCCACCGGTGGCGCCGACTGGTACCCCGATCACCTGTCGTTCATGTTCAGCCGCCGTAATCCCTGCCGAACCGCACTCTTAACGGCTTATTGGGAACCCCCTGAAAAGCTGAAAGACCTTCTTGTTTCACAGCAATGCCGCTATCATCGTGCCCACGCTCTTGATCTCTATCGCGCCAAGGGCGGGGGCATGATCGAGGTCGTGTCGGCACACGAGTCCCTCGCGCCGCTGATACTGTATCAATTGGACCATGGCGATCCGCCGTTCATAACGACGGGCAAGGAGCGATAGACTATTTTTTAGACTATTTTCGAGGAGCAGTCATGACCCGGACACAGTCGCCGATTCTTGTCACAGGAGCAGCGGGCTTCATCGGATTTCATGTCGCCCTTCGCCTGTTGGACCGTGGCGACCACGTGATCGGCCTCGACAATATCAACGATTATTACGATGTGCGATTGAAACAGGCCCGGCTCGCGCGATTGACGTCGCACGAGCGATTTCGTTTCGTCAAGCTCGATCTCTCCAATCGGCAGGGCATGCGCGATCTCTTTGCTGACGAACCGATACGGCGCGTGGTTCATCTTGCCGCTCAGGCAGGCGTTCGCTACTCGCTCATCAACCCTCACGCCTACACCGAAAGCAACATCGAGGGGTTCATCAACGTTCTGGAAGGCTGCCGGCGAAGCAACATCGAGCATTTGGTCTATGCCTCGTCCAGTTCCGTCTATGGGGGGAACACCCATATGCCGTTCTCGACCCATGACAACGTGGACCATCCGGTTTCACTCTATGCCGCGACCAAAAAGGCGAATGAGTTGATGGCTCACTGCTATGCGCATCTGTATCAACTGCCCTGCACAGGTCTCCGATTTTTTACCGTCTATGGGCCTTGGGGGCGTCCTGACATGGCTCTGTTCCTCTTTACGAAGGCCATTTTGGAAGAGAAACCGATCGAGGTCTATAATCATGGAAAGATGAAGCGCGATTTCACCTACGTGGACGACATCGTGGAGGGAGTCATCCGGACGCTTGATCACCCGGCGACAGCCGATCCAAGCTGGTCAGGGGACAAGCCCAATCCAGGAACCAGCTCGGCTCCCGCGCGGGTCTACAATATCGGTAACCACCAGCCCGTAGAATTGCTGCACTTCATCGAAGTCCTGGAGAACGCCTTAGGGAGGAAAGCGGACAAAAAGCTGCTGCCGATGCAGCCGGGAGATGTCCCTGCGACCTATGCCGACATTGACAATCTCACCCACGAGGTCGGGTTTAAGCCGACGACACCGATCGAAGTGGGTATACCTCGTTTTGTGAAGTGGTATCGGGAGTTTTACAGGGTCTGACGAGGCGCACGGTGCGACGAATAAGGAGCGCCAGGCCTGCACGCGCCGGCGAGATGGTGAGCCGGCAGTGTCCCGCGAGAACGCCGCTGCAGACTTTTTCAACAAGCTGCTAGAAACAGCCAATGGGCACGAACCCCGTCCCAAAGAGCCTCGAAAGCGCGGTATAGCGTGCGTTATCGTAAAACGAGTTACTTGCTCCCCGATGATGGCGCCCTGTCACATCCCCTCCATAGGACGGATCCGATCCAAAGAAGACCCCTCCCCGGGTCTTGAGCACAAGATGCATCCATTCTGAATAGAGCGAGCAGACTTCTTCCTGAACCGAGCCGGAGGGAGCAATACCAGCGTACCAGTCTTGAGCCCAATCCGGCACATTGCGGGTTCCTCCTGCAGGAACGTGTTCTAGGGAGGGCGGGGCGTAATGAGGCGCGGCTGTCACAGCCCGAGGAGCCGTCGGCATATTTTCCAAGTCGGGTACGATAGAGAGCGGCTTGAGCGCCATGGCTTGGCAGCCGGTCTTCTCCTTGTTGGTGTAGATAACGCTGCCATCGGCTTGAGGACATTTCCAGGTCATCTCCGATCCAGACTGGGTATCTGAAAAGGCCGGAGTAGCGGAACAGACCGTCAGCACCGCAGCTAGGAAAGGAAACATTCGCGTCGGCCGCATGGGCACCTCCAGATTGTGTGGCACAGGCACTCAGCGCCTCCTCACTCGTGTCATTGGCGACACTGTGTCCACAGCCTACGCAATACTTTATTCTTTGGTCTATGCCCCTTTAGAGGGGAACTCACGGATGGCACGACGGTACCGCGTAATAAGATGTCGAGATATTGCTAAAGGTTCTTACTCTCTTCTTCTGGCTTCAACGTTTATTGGGACAAGCTGTCTCGTCGTTTAGAGGATGCCCTGTTCCTTAAGGCACCCTCCCCCATCATGCTGATCCTTGCCGATCCTGTCTATGCCCACGAGCCATGACCCGGCTCAAGAGGTTCCTGCCAGACACACGGCTTTACCTTGTCCAGTACAGAAACCTCAGGTATCCTGCGGATCTCTTCTCGGTCGCCTGTGATCCTATGATTGCGATGGAAAACGCCATCAATTGCTAAAGGCTCCATTCGTGGAGATGAATGACTCACGCAGGGGAGAGACGAAGATTTCGACATGACTGACTACAGTGTGCTCGGCAATTTGCTGCTTATTTATACCGTCTCCATCGCAGTGGTGTTTCTGTTTCATCAATTCCGACTGCCGTCTATCGCTGGGTTTCTCGTCGCCGGGGCTTTGATCGGTCCTCACGGGCTCAATCTGATTTCCGATATCGAGACCGTGCAAGTGCTGGCCGAAATCGGCATTGTGCTGCTGCTGTTTACGATCGGCATCGAGTTTTCGCTGGTGCAACTGACCTCGCTTCGCCGACTGCTCTTGATTGCCGCTCCGATCCAAGTCGGAGGGGTGATCGTGATTGCATGGCTCGGCGGCACATTGGCAGGATTACCGGCACCCCAAGCGATTTTTTGGGGGTTTCTGCTTTCGCTCAGCAGTACCGCAATTGTGTTGAAAGCCTTGGCTGCCAGCGGCGACAGTGATTCACCCCACGGACGAGCTACCATCGGAATCTTGATCTTCCAGGACTTGGCCGTCGTTCCCATGATTTTGTTGACACCCATTCTTGCCAGCCACGGCGAAGGAACGCTCACCCCCGTGCTGTTCTCGTTGGTGAAGTCCATCGTGGTGGTCGCCTGCATCGTCGCAGCCGCATGGTATGTGGTTCCGAAATTACTCGACCACATCGTTCGCAGCCGAAGCCGGGAACTCTTCCTGCTGACCATCATTGTCATGTGTCTCGGCATTGCGTGGTTGACGTCCCTCGGCGGGCTGTCGCTCGCCTTGGGAGCCTTTATCGCCGGCCTGGTGATTTCCGAGTCGGAGTACAGCCATCAAGCCATCGCCGAAGTGCTGCCGTTTCGAGACAGTTTCAATAGCCTGTTTTTTATTTCCATCGGCATTCTGATGGATTGGCGGATCTTGCTGGAGTATCCGCTCGTCGTGCCTAGCATGTTACTCGTCGTCCTGCTCGTCAAATTCGTCGCGGGAGCCGGAGCCGTCTTGGCAGCCTCGGTGCCTCCCCGTTCAGCCATCATGACGGGAATTGCCCTCGCACAGGTCGGCGAGTTCAGTTTTATCCTGGCGCAGGTCGGCCTGGAGAATAAGCTCCTGTCCGGAGCGCCATACCAAATCTTTCTGGCCGTTTCGGTCTGCTCCATGATCATCACACCGTTCCTCATGCAAGTATCCCCGCATCTCGCGCGACGCGTCGAAGCGTTCCAACGGCTTCACCATTGGTTTCCAGGACAAACGACGGCACATGTGCTCGAAGCAGAAGGACGGCATCTACGCATCAAGGACCACGTCATCATCGTGGGATATGGGCTCAACGGGCGCAATCTGGCTCGTGTCTTGAGTGAGACGGAAGTACCGTATATTGCACTGGATTTGGACGGAGACATCGTGCGCAGAGAAGCAGCCCATGGTTTGCCGCTCTATTACGGAGACGCGACAAACCCGAACGTGTTGCGGCACGTAAAAATCGAAGACGCACGAGTCCTCGTCGTCGCCATCTCCGATCCTTTCATGGCACGCCGAACGGTGCAGGTCGCCCGAGGCTTGAATCCCAAAATTCATATCGTTGTCCGGACACGTTATTTGCGCGAGTTGGAGGAATTACACCAGCTGGGCGTGGACGACGTCGTACCGGAAGAATTCGAAACATCGATCGAAATCTTTGCGCTGGTGCTGCGGACCTACAACATGCCGCAAGACTTCATCGTGCGAAAGGCTGAACAAGTTCGCCGCGAAGGCTATGCGCTCTTACGTCGCAGCGAGCTTCCGGAATTGGCTCACCACCTTCGTGGTGGGACTCTTGCCGATGTCGAAGTCGAGACGTGCCGAATTGAGGAGGATTCACCGGTCGCCGGTAAGACAATTGCTCAGTTGGCCCTGCGCCAACGGACCGGTGTGTCTATCATCGCTTTGACCAGGAGCGGTGTCACGGAATCCAATCCCTCGGACAAGACGAAACTTCTGGTCGGTGACATCGTGGTCCTGCTGGGATCGCGCGATCAGATCAGACGAGCCATGGAATTCATTCTTGCCAACGAGTCTGATGGTTAATGTCTCGTCATGGCTTGATACGCTTCCTCTCGAGGACCAGCTTGAATCAGCTGTGCCCGCCTTCGAGCGGCTACTTCTATCGTGAGGCTAATCGACCGTGAGCGTCTGGGCTCGCAGCACGACGATCTTTCTGTAATGAGCGCTGGCTGCCGCTTCACCGAGCGCCGAGACGGAGACGATTTTTGGAAGTACCGGCATCAACCGGCATCGCTGGTATGGTCGGGAACAAATGCGAATACAAGTCGAGCAAGGACGGTCAGCTTCGCCACCGGAGTGTCACTCGTTCTTTGAGAGGATGATCAAATGGGCGGCCTGTTTGTACTGACGCCAGATGGGCCGCCTTGAGCTTGTAATACCATTTCGCCGGCATGTCTGAATCACCGAGAAACATCGACGAGGGCTTGTGCCGTAGTCCGACCGCAAGATGTTTCATGGCTCGCTCATCCTGACTCAGAAACATTTTCGTCAGTGTACGAAAAATGAAATTGCCGAACGGAAGCCAGTGCAACCCAACCCAATAGGCCGAGAAATCGATGCGACACTCCACTTCGGACACCGGCGTGGCCATCAGCCGATTGGCCACCCACGCCCTCCCGCATTGCATGAGTTCCACCCGTTGATTCGGCAGCAGAAAGTCGATGGTCGTCTGTAATGGTCCCCCATAAATTCGTTCTGCCCAATGAAACGGGCCGCTGTTCTTCGCCGGCCGGTGGGGAATCATCCGGAAGCCGTTCGGGATCGGTTCAAATATTTTTGTCTTCTCGTGCATCCGAGCGTCACTGCGCCACCAGGAATGCACGTATGGTCCATGGACCGGGTCGATGAGACCGATGACACCATCGTCGGGGGTGCAGGTATAGGTCAATGAGATATGGAACGATTGCCGAGGTGCCGAGGGAAGCGGCATGCGAGGCACGGGGGGCAACGGATCGATGTTTCCTCGTTCATCGGCTAGATACAGCCAAATCATGCCGTCCGTTTCTTCGGCCGGATACGTGGTGACACCGATCTTGTCGGTTTGAAAATCACCCTCTTGAGGAAGTGCAGGAATACGGCGGCAGCGGCCCTTCGTATCAAACTGCCATCCATGATACGGACATTCCACTCGTTCGCCATCGAATCGGCCGAACGACATCGGCATCCCGCGGTGCGGACAGATGTCGCGCATCGCGGCAAGGGCGCCCGTCCGATCGCGGCACAAAAGGATCGGTAAGTCCAGCATCTGCAGAGCCGTCATCGTCCCTGGGCGGAGCGTATGACTAGGGACAGCCGGGTACCAGAAGCCAAAGAGCGGAGCGCTCCTGGAAGCGATGACATCGGGTGATGGCTTTTGAATCATTGCTGAGCAGACAGCTCACAAGACAGGCAATGGGGTTGGAATATAACCAGGGGGCGGCGATAGGTCAAGCCACGAGCAAAGAAGCGCAGTCGCCCGGTTCCTTGACACCCCGAAGGATCACATACTATTCTGTTCATGCATGGAACGTGAGAGTGTCATGAGGTGAGATCATGAATGCCACACACATAGAGCCGACGGCGACGTTGGCCCACCTGCAGGAATCGAAGCCGGAGAGTGTCACGATCGTGTTGCTGAGCGGTGATCTCGATCGGGCGATGGCAGCTTTTATTATCGCCACAGGCGCCGCTGCGATGGGTATGCGTGTGACCATGTTTTTTACGTTTTGGGGATTGAATGCGATTCGGAGAAGAGGGGCGACAAGTTCGGCCAAAGATTGGCTCCGACGGATGTTTGGGCTGCTCAACAAAGGCGGCGCCGATGCGCTTCCGTTGTCTCGATTCCACTTCGGTGGGTTGGGAACGAAGATGATGCAGAAGGTGATGAAGCAAAACCGGATGCCCGGTGTGCCTGAGTTGATGCAAACAGCCCTCGATCTGGGCGTAAGGTTCATCGCCTGCACGACGACGATGGGCCTCATGGGGATTACCAAGGATACGTTGATCGACGGCATCGATCAGTTTGCCGGCGTGACCACGTATCTGGCGGAAGCCAAACAAGGCAGTGTCAATCTGTTCATTTAAACGGTCCACTGACGCGAGGGTGTTTTTCATGATGCAGGCCGATGTCAAACTCGACACAGTAGGATACTTTTGTCCCATGCCGATTATTCTGACGTCCAAGAAAATCAAAGAGTTGGCGCTAGGACAGGTTCTGGAAGTCGTCTCTGATGATGAAGGCATTAAGAAAGACATGCCGGCTTGGTGTGAGACCACAGGCCATCAAATGATGGGGTTGGAAGAGGAACAAGCAAACTCCGGCCGTATCTATAAGGCGTTCGTCAAAAAAACCAAATAATCCGACTTTCTCAGAGAGGGACAAGCCGAAGCCGGAAGGACAATACGCGGTCCTCCGGCTTTTTCGTTTGTACCTCCAAGGCTCCCATGGACGGAATCGTCGAGTGTGTGCCGAATTTCAGTGAAGGGCGGGATCAGGCGATTGTGCAAGCTCTGGTCGATGCGGTGGCTTCGACACCCGGTGTGGTGCTCTTGGACCGCTCGATGGATACCGATCACCACCGATCGGTGTTGACGTTCTGCGGAACCCCCGACGCGATCGTCGAGGCGGCCTTTCATGCCGTTCGGATCGCGGCGGACCTCATCGATCTGCGCAAACATGTCGGGGAGCATCCTCGCGTAGGAGCCACGGATGTTGTCCCGTTTATCCCGATCAGGGGTACGACTATGCAGGACTGTGTCCAGCTTGCCAAGCGACTGGGAGAAAGGGTGGGGCGTGAACTGGACATCCCCGTTTTTCTGTATGAACGTGCCGCAAGCCACGCGGACCATGTTCCATTGGAAGCAGTCAGGCGAGGAGGGCTTGAAGGCCTGTCTTTCCGGATGGAATCAGATCCTCATTGGCTTCCCGACTTCGGCCCCCCTCGACTGCATGAACGCGCAGGAGCTATCGCGATCGGTGCCCGGCCTCCGCTGGTCGCCTACAATGTGAACCTTCGCTCCCCAAAAGTCGACATTGCTCAGTCCATCGCCAGAGCTGTCCGCCAATCCAACGGAGGGTTGCCTCATCTGAAAGCGATCGGTGTGGAATTAGCCAGCCGCGGCATGGTGCAGGTCGCCATGAATCTGACCGACTACCAGTCCACGCCGATCCATGCCGTCTTCCAGGCGGTTAAGACCGAAGCCGCAAAGCATGGAATAGAGGTGGCCGGCAGTGAACTGATCGGATTGGTGCCGCAGGAAGCATTGGATCAGGCTGTAGCGATGTCCCTGCAGCTCGATCGATTCGATTCAAGTCAAATTCTCGAAACAAGAATTGCTGAATCGATGCTCGGCAAGAAAAAGCCGGACCTCACTCTGGAAGAGTTCCTTGCCGCGGTTGCTGACGCCAAGCCGACTCCAGCCGGCGGCAGCGTGGCGGCATTCGTCGGTGCCTTGGCAGCTGCCTTGGGGGTCATGGGGGGACGCCTCGGTCGACAGTCGGACGAAGAACAGCGCTTGCTGGAGCTGAGCCACCGGCTCCATGAGCTCGTTCAAGAAGATACGGAGGCCTACAATACGTTGACGGAGGCTTACAAGATCCCCAAGCATCGTCCTGATCGCCCCGGTGCAGTGTCAATCGCTCTCCAGCGGGCCACCGAAGTACCCCTGGAAATTGCCGAGTTGACCTGTGAGGTGGGACGGTTACTCTATACGTTACGCAGGGAAGCGAAGCCGACCATCCACTCCGATCTTACCGTCGGTCTAATCATGGCGATTGCGGCGGCTCAGGCAGGTCTTGTTACGGTCCACACAAATACCAATGTACAACAAAATCATGAACTTACAGAACATGTGCGACCCCGAATTGCACGGGCCACAGAAAGCCTTGAGGAACTCAAGGTGTTGTGTTAGACTCCGCCGCCGGATTAGAAAAAACCCATATGCGCAGCAGGCCTACCTGGCCTGAGAAAGTCGAAAGCCAACGGGATGGAAATCAAGGTTTTTAACAACAACGTTGAAAAGGCCCTCAAGGTTGCCAAGAAGAAGTTGGCAGGCGAAGGTTTGTTCCGTGAACTCAAGCGCCGCCGTTTCTACGAGAAGCCCAGCGTAAGGAAAAAGGCAAAACAGCGTGAAGCTCAACGGCGCCGTCAGAAGTGGCTGTCAAAACGGAAGCCTGACTAGATCATCGTCCAGGGACCTGCCGCTCATCTCACCACCTTCTTCCCGTTCCTAGCCTTATCCTCATGCGTCAGGAGCAAATCCATGCCGCCATCCGCATCGTCAAGCGGGAAATTCGCCGTTGGCAAGAGCCGGTCGTCGGGGTCGTAGCCAAGGAATCGGACCGCGATCCCTTTCTCATCCTCATTTCCACCCTCCTCAGCCTGCGAACCAAAGACAGGGCAACAAGGGAGGCAGGCGACCGACTCTTCGCCATCGCTCGTACTCCGGCAGCCATGTTGAAGGTGCCGCTGAAAAAGCTCGAACGGCTGATTTATCCGGTCGGCTTTTACCGGACAAAGGCCAAATCGATTCACCAAATCTGTCGCCGATTACTCGAAGAGTACGATGGTGCGGTGCCCGATTCCATCGACGAGCTGATCACCTTACCTGGTGTCGGGAGAAAAACTGCGAACCTGGTTGTGACGATCGGTTACGGCAAGCCTGGGATCTGTGTCGATATTCATGTCCATCGGATCAGCAATCGATGGGGCTATATCCACACGAAAACTCCCGAAGAATCAGAACGCGCCCTGAAACGTCAGCTGCCCGAACAATACTGGATCATCTACAACGATCTCCTCGTTCCCTATGGACAGAACCTGTGCCTTCCGGTCTCACCGTTCTGTAGTCGGTGTAAGCTGACCGATTTGTGCGATCGGGTGGGGGTAACAAGAAGTCGTTGAGGGTGGAGCGTATCTCCTGAAGCACCGGAGAAGAGCGTTCTTTGTGAGATACGATTAAGCCACGTGCTCAGATAAACAGCTTGGTTTCCGCGTCAGCCGTTAGTGAAAGGATCGCCGGCAGGCCCAACACCTCATCGACGTTGTTTTCGACCGCAGAACTGTCCACACCCATATATTCCAGTCCGGCGCTGCAGGCGATCAGCCGCAGCTTTCCGACATGCTTGGCATCTTGCAACATCTCCGAGATCTTCGGCACCTTCTTCTCTTGAAGCAGCCGGGCCACTTCTTCGGCCGATCCGGCATATTCCGGCGGAAAGTCAATCTGATCGATCTTCCCTTCGGCGAGTTTCTTGATCGTCCAAAACAACAGGACGATGATGACGTCTTTACCCATCGCCGCAGCCGTCAGGCCGAGGGTCGCGACTTGGTGCAGTTTATCGTACGTGGCGTTGTGGGCGAAGATGACGAACTTCGGTTTCGTCGACATAGCTATTTCTTCTGGATGCGGGCTTTCACGCTGTTCACGTAGTCGGTTATCGCGGCATCGATTTCGTCCGCGGTCATCGGGCGATCATGGGTTTCACTTTCATCGACGATGTATCGGTCCTGATCTTTCTCCTGTCTCAGAATCACGGCATTTTCAGGAGTCACATCAACCAACATGAACCACTCCTTCGCTCCCTGTGAAATCACGACTTGCTTACCGGCGCCTTTTTTGATGACCTCAATCTGGAGCTTTTCACCCGTATCAGTAGACGTCTGTGCCGTACCCGTAAGACACAGGCACCAAGCCTCCGGCGTCATGAGGAGAAGGAGCCAGAAGACCAATGCCTGCGGCTTGTAACGGTTCATGCCGGGGCTCCATGCCCAGTGATTATAACGATCAGGTACGACCGCGTAAACATCGGACGAGAACCCGCTTCGCCTTGAGGGGCGTAGAAGCCCATGCTAGGATGCCGGCCGATGGATTGGCTTCTTTCGGCGGTTCAGCAATATGTCTCGACTGAAACCCTCGTGACCCTGACGGCACTCTCGGTTGTTTTCTTCGTCGGATCATTGATTGCGATCCCGTTCATCCTTGTCCGACTTCCGACCGATTTCTTCGACACCCGTGTGCCGCGGCGTTGGATGGAAGATCATCACCCGGTGCTTCGGTTGCTCGGCCATATCGTGAAGAATGTCGTCGGGGCCATCTTTCTGTTCGTGGGTTTCCTCATGTTGTTTTTGCCGGGTCAGGGCATTCTCACGATGTTGATCGGGGTGACGATGCTCGACTTTCCCGGCAAGCGTCGGTTGGAAGCCAAGATGATCGGGCAGCCCGCTGTCCTGAGCACCATCAACAACATGCGTCAAAAGTTCGGAAAGCCGCCGCTGACGATCGCGCCGGACCCATAAATCAGCGCTGAGGCAAGTGCTGACTTTGCCGGACGACGCCATTTCGGTCCTCAGCACTCACAACTCAGCACTCGGGAAGCCAACCCGAAAGGCCGCAACATCCATGACATCGCCGCAAACCAACAGACGCCCCACCCTCTATTTGATCGACGGCAGTGCGTATATCTATCGGGCCTTCTTTGCCTTACCGCCCCTGTCGAACTCAAGAGGTTTTCAGACCAACGCCGTCTACGGGTTTACCAACATGCTCCTCAAGATCATGCGAGAGCACCGGCCCGATGCGCTCGCCGTCGTCTTCGATGAAAAAGGTCCTACACAACGGCATGGGGAGTATCAAGCGTACAAGGCCCAGCGCCCCCCAATGCCGGACGCCATGAGCGCGCAGGTGCCCTACATTCACCGGATTGTGGAAGCGCTGGCGATTCCCGCCATCCGACTGGCCGGATACGAGGCGGACGATATTATCGGCACGCTGGCTCGGAAGGCGGAAGCGGCCGATCGTGACGTGGTGATTGTGACGAGTGACAAGGATATGTACCAGCTGCTCACACCCCGTGTGAGGATTTATGATCCGGTGAAGGATAAATGGATCGGCGAGCAGGAATGTCGAGAACGGTTTGGGGTTGAACCGGTGCTGGTTCCGGAGGTCATGGGTCTCATGGGTGATACCATCGACAACATTCCCGGTGTGAAGGGGATCGGGGAAAAGACGGCGACGAAGCTGATCGGTCAGTTTCGGACGATCGAGGAGCTGCTGAAACGAGTGGAGGACGTGACGCCGGCTCGGACCAAAACCATGTTGATCGAACAGGCCGACAACGCCAGACTGAGTCGTCGCCTGGCCATGATCCAGACTGATTGTCCCATCGACTACGATCTCGAGGCTCTACAGATCAAGCCACCGCACGATGATCAGCTCGCCGAGCTG
The DNA here is from genome assembly GCA_037445435.1 of Nitrospira sp. Lineage (GTDB taxonomy): Bacteria > Nitrospirota > Nitrospiria > Nitrospirales > Nitrospiraceae > Nitrospira_D. The sequence goes on from JBBIKN010000014.1 coordinate 52,306, forward strand.
CTCCGAGAGCTGGAATTTACGACACTGTTGAAATCCATCCAACCTACTGCGCCACAGGCGTCGATCCATCACGCGTCTGTGGAAACGATCGAGAGCGAGGCGGCGGCGCAAGCCTTCGTCACGCGGTTGAACAAGAACCAGACCATCGCTGTCCAATGTCTCCTCTCGGGCCCCCCCGGCATACGAGCTGACGTGCAGGGTATCGCACTGTCCTCTGAAAATAGAACCGCCTTCGTCCCCCTCGATGTGCATGCGTACATGCGGCCGATCACCGCCCTTTTTCACGAGACCACTCGACTGAAGGCCGTGCATGACTTGAAACTGACGCTCCTCGCATTCCACAGAATCGGCGTCACGCTCGCGGGACCGTATTTCGACACGATGATTGCCGACTATCTCTTGAACCCCAATCGACGAGACCATCAACTCGACACCCTAGCCCTTGAACTCCTCGGCCATCGACTCGGTGCCCAGGTGAAAGAATCATCACCGCCGACATCGTTGTTTCAGGTCGAAACCGCGTCGCAGGAACAAACCGCGGAGCGGGCGGCGGTCATAGCCAAGCTCGTACCGCTCATGCTCGATCGCTTGCGAGATCAGGGAAGTCTGAAGCTGTTTCAGGAAGTCGAAATGCCGCTCGTACCGGTCCTGGCGGACATCGAGCGGAATGGATTCCTGCTCGACGTCGAAGGCCTGCACAACCTGAGTGAGGAGCTCGAACGGGATCTCGACCGCATGATGGAAACCATCGCCCGGTTGGCCGGCGGTGAGTTCAACATCAATTCACCGAAACAGCTGGCGACGGTGCTCTTCGAAAAACTCGCCTTGAAACCGCTCCGCAAAACCAAGACCGGGTACTCCACGGATGAAGATACGCTCACACAACTTGCGGCACAGCACGAACTGCCCGCACAGATTCTCAATTACCGAAGTCTCAGCAAACTGAAGTCGACCTACGTCGATGCGCTGCCCGCCCTGGTGCATCCGGAAACCAAACGACTTCACACTTCGTTGAACCAGACCGTCGCCGCGACCGGACGGCTCTCCTCCACCGAGCCCAATCTCCAAAACATTCCCGTGAAGGGCGATTACGGACTTCGGATTCGCGAGGCCTTTATCGCGCCGAAAGGCCATGAGCTGCTCTGCGCCGACTATAGTCAAATCGAGCCGCGCATCCTCGCCCATCTGTCGCAAGATCCACGTTTGCTGGCCGTCTTTGCGAAGGAAGAGGACATCCACATGGCCACGGCCATGGAGATTTTCAGCCTGCCGTCCAATCACATCACCAGAGACATGCGCCGCGCGGCCAAGACCGTCGTGTTCGGCATCGTCTACGGCATCAGCCCATTCGGCCTGTCCCAGAATCTGGGCGTGCCTCAGGCAGAGGCGAAGAAATACATCGAGACCTTCTTTGAGCGATTCCCCGCCGTGCGGGCCCTGATGGATCGAAACATCGCCGAAGGACGCGAGAAGGGCTACACCACCACGATCCTCGGCCGCCGTCGGCCGATTCCGGAGCTTCAAAGTAACGATCCGGTGCAACGTGGCTTCGGCGAACGTATGGCAGTGAACAGCCCCATCCAAGGCTCCGCGGCGGACTTGATCAAAGTCGCCATGATCAACGTTCACAAGAAACTCCAAGAGGAGCTGCCGCACGTCAAAATGATCCTCCAAGTCCACGACGAACTAATCTTCGAAGTGCCGGACCATGATCTGGAAGAAGCGAAACGGTTGGTGAAGAGCGAGATGGAAGAAGTCGGGAAACAGTTGGGCTTGTCGGTGCCGCTCAAAGTCGATCTCGGCGTAGGCAAAAACTGGCGAGTTGCACATCCGTAACACAGAACAAAGCGAGGTGGTCAATGCAGAATATACGTCAATCCGGAGCATGGTTGGTCGCGGGTCTAAGTCTCAGTGCACTAAGTCTGCAGTTTCTCATGGGAGAGCCGTTCACAGCCAAAGCGCAGGAGCCCAAACGGTATCAGTACGTCATCGTCGAGGTACTTCCCGATACCAAGAATATGCAAACCAAGTTAAACGAATTTGGAGCAGACGGCTGGGAGCTGGTAGCGGTCCCAATGGGCAGCATGACAGAGCCGAGGCTAGTGTTTAAGAAATGAGCCTTGTCCAGTTAATAGACCACCACTCGATGTGCTCTCAAAATGAAGTTAGCTGTGTGATTGATCGCGCTCTTAGTGGCAAACGATCAGAATACGGAGAAGACTACCATCGACGATGATGAACGCGCTGCTTTGACCACCTTTCTGAGGGGTGCCCTCACTTCATTCAGCAATTTGGGTATTCTGCGTTTGCTTCGGCAGCTGAATTCTTGACTCTCTGTCCAGCGGAGCCTAGACTTTAAATCAATCCTTGAGGGAAGCCTGATGCCGACAGCACAACACAGGTTCTGGACATGGTGAAGAAGTTTCCGGAAAGGGCGACATGGGACGACATCATGTACGCTATTTACGTGCGAAAAAAATTGAAGCCGGTATTCAGGCTGCGGATGAAGAGAAAGTGGTGCCGAACGGTACCGTGAAGAAGCGCTTCCTCAAGAGATGATCCGAGTTGAGTGGACTGAACCCGCCGTTTCCGACCTCGAAAACATCCAAGACTACATTGCCAGAGATTCTGCCGAGTATGCTGATGCTGTCGTCGAGCGCCTCATCCTCTCCGCTGATCGGCTCGTCTCATTTCCAGAAAGTGGTCGGCTTGTTCCTGAATCCACCGACCCAAGGATTCGTGAACTCCTCGTCCAAGGCTATCGAGTGATCGACCGGCTGAAAAAGTGTACTGTCCAGATTCTGGCGGTTATCCATGGCGAGAGAAATCTCTCTGGCATGAGGCCAAAACCTTGGGCAAACAGGTAATTAACGTCTTGGTAGCAGCCATCAGTCACCTCCTGTTTGAATACGTGTCTGGAATCACTCGCCTTTACGCATCATCCGTGGTCGATTCCAGATTTGCGTAAAGTTGCAAATGTCCTTGAGAATTTGTCCCTCATGAAAAAAGTCTTCGTCTCTCAAAACCTGATCGAGGTCGAAATGCGCAAGGAGCGGCTTGAGCAGGCCGGCATCCGGTGCATGATCAAGAACCAGCGATCTTCTAGCCTAGCCGGAGAGATTCCCTTTACTGAGGTGTTCCCGGAACTGTGGGTCATTCAAGGCGAGGATGCCTATCGGGCACGGCAAGTACTGGACGAAGAGTTGATCTCGCAACCGTCAAACTCCGACTCGTGGACTTGCGCCGGGTGTGGAGAACATCATGAGAGCCAGTTTTCTGAATGTTGGAAGTGTGGACAAGCGAGCGCATTGCCTTGATTCAGCACACCCGCATATGCATGCTTCATTACTTTTTCCCACACACGAATTTCCAAACCGATTGCGCCATGCTCTCTCGTGGGATTGGTG
>JBBIKN010000015.1:0-4202 GCA_037445435.1 Nitrospira sp.
CGGCAAAGAGCAAAAGATCCATGTCGACAAGAGTACCAAGTTGGATAAAGTGCTGCCGGGCGACATGGTCAAGGCCTACGTGACGGACCAAGGTCATACGACCACGTTAGAGCGTGTGAACTGAGTCGATTGGCTCCGTTTTAGGTCGCATGCGAATTGATCGGGGAGGATTGTATGGCGCGGTATGGAAAACGTGCTCACCAGTCGGTCGAGCGGGCGATGCACAAGCGAAAGAAAGGAACCCTTAAAAGTGGAAAGAGTGGGAAGCCCGTGAAAAGCCGCAAACAGGCCATCGCGATCGGCCTTTCAGAAGCGAGACGCAAAGGAGCCAAAGTACCCAAAAAGAAAATCGCATAACAACCACACCATGCTGCCTTCTCACATCCGACGATGCAAAGCGTCAGTCTTATATGGGGCATAGCCTCTTTGTTGGGAATGCTGATCGGGTTTGTGCCATTTTTTGGGAGCGCTCAACTGGCTGCTCATCCCCTTTGCCGTGATCGGGACGATCGTCTCGGCCGTAGCCCTCGGCACGGCGCCACCTGAAGCGGGCAAGGGCAAAAGCCTTGCGGGGCTGATCAGCTGTGGTATCACCGCGATCTTCGGGTTTATCCGGCTGATCGTTGGATTCGGGATTGTGTGAGGTAATCACACCTTGATGCGGCTCTGCTCCCACACTCGAAATGCTGCTAAGTCCTGTGCCATGCTGTGCAGGAGAAAAGCCAGCACCGCCGCATCATCGAGCAAACCAATACCCGGAATAAAGTCCGGCATGAAATCCACCGGGCTCACGACATAGATCAGTGCGGCGACGAGCGAGGCAAGTGTGCGGACAGAGAGGCCCCGATAGCTGCCGTCCTTCCAGGCCTTCAACAGTCGAAACAAGAGAGGAAGATCCGTCCACAGGCGACCGATCATGCGCAATAACTCAAAGAACCGCGTCGATATCCTCATGCTCACCTCCGTGATGACGGGTTGCGGGTTGCGTGTTACGAAGAGCAGTGCCATTAGAATACCAAGAGACGGCGATTTTAGGAAGCCTGCTGCGCTCTCGGCTTTGCGATCATTCCCTCAGGACACGATGAAATTCCTTCATCGCTGCTACCACACCTCCGGAGAATTGTTGGATACGGCTCCCCAAGACCAAGATCGTATCCCCTCCCAAGACCGACCTCAATTCGCTCAGACGATCGGGGCCGATGCGTCCGCCGACCGCGGGCATCATCGGCCTGAGATGATTCCAAGACCGCCGACAATGTTCCGCGACCGAGATACAGTCTTGTTGAGACATCGGATAATCAGAACCGAACGCCGGATAGATGCTCAAGTCCGAGCCGACTAATCGAGGCAGGAGTCCATAGACGATCGGAGAGGCGAGTCCACCCTTTCCCCGATCCACAAAAGCACCAAGCATTGACGGATGGCTTGCGATCGGCAGAGCCATCGCATCGTCTGACCGAAGTATTCTCAAGGCGTCGAAGCCGGTGAGGCCAGGCGCTACCAAAATTCCCGATGCGCCCAAACTTCTTGCCCGTGCTGCCCGCCGGCGCATCGTATCCAACGATCCACTGACATGCGCAAAGTAAAGGCAGGGTCTTCCTCGACGTGTACTGGCTCGCATAATGGCTTCGGTACAGAGCGAGACTCGTTCCTCGAAGGGACACCATCGTTGATCGACCAAGCCTTGGTCGTCCTTGATCAAGTCCACTCCACCCTCGACAAATTGGACGGCCAACTTGGCGAGTTCCTGAGGAGAGCGTCCTAACGGTTTCAATACCGCGCAGAGTAACGGGCGACGGGCAACGCCGACCATCTGCCTCAGTCCATGAATCCCGAATCGTGGCCCAGGCCACGAAGCGAGCAGCCCGTTCGTCATCGCGAACGACCGCAAGGTGACGTCTCCACGAAGACTGCTGGTCCCAAACAAGACATTGAGCACATCACTGCACTCGCCGCTGACCAGGTCGCCGCGAAAGCGGATGGTGGTCTGATATCGACCGCCGGCAGTTGCCTGCAGATCCTCGACGTGGCCTAGAATCGTGGATCGGAGCGGAGTCGGAAGAAGATTGCTCTCGGCCTCAATGGTCTGATCGGAACAGATACGCTCCGCCGTGCTTCGAGCCAGCGCCTCGGGTCCATCGATCTCATAGATCGCCGTGAGACATTCCGAGGCGTCATGGGCTGCGATATTCATACAGATGCTTCACTCTATGATCTATCCGGCGACTCCCCTTCAATCGAGGATGTCCGAATGGTCTGACCAGACCCGACCACGATCCGATAGAGTGCGAATCCCACGACGGTGACCAGAGCAAGGCCAGGCCAACCGCCGAACGGAGGAACGGAGAACATCGTAAAAGGATCGGCGCTGAAACCCGGCCAGAGGGCGGCGAGCGCGATCGGTATCGCAAGCATGATACCCATCAAGGCTTCACCGGTGATCAGTCCGGCGGCAAAGAGCAACCCCCGCTGAGACGGCTCATGTTCTCCGCCCGTTCGCCAATGTGCCAAAACCGCAATCGCGCCTCCTAGAAAAATGATCGCCGACAGTTTCAGCGGGAGATAGATCCCGAGTGCCACGGCAAGCACGGGTAATCTCAAGGCATTGCCACGGAGTTCTTGCTGTCGATCTGCCAGAATGATCAGGACCCCGATCGCAGCCCCCAGTCCTACGAGAGGCCAGGGCAGTCCGGCTCCGAACACGCTTCGTGTCAAGTTCGCCATCAACATGGCTTGTGGGGCGCTGAGCGGATGGGGATGGCTGCTCGTCGGTTCGCCGATTCCATACTTCGCTTGGAGGAGAGACAGAACCGGCACGAGAACCAGGGCGCCTGTCACGACCCCGACGACTTGCATGACTTGTTGTTTCCAAGGCGTCGCACCGACCAGATGACCGGTTTTGAGATCTTGGAGATTGTCTCCGCCCATCGCGGCGGCGCAACAGACGACGGCGCCGATCACCAATGCGGCCGCCGGGCCCGCCGGATGTTCGACGCCCATGAAGAGCACGAGCAGCAGAGCGGAGACCATAATGGTGGCGATCGTCACCCCCGAGACGGGGTTGCTGGAACTTCCGACCATCCCAGCCATATAGGCGGCGACCGACGAGAAGAGGAAGGCGGCAAATGCCATCACGATTGTCATGAGAATGCCAATCAAAGGACTGTCCACGACCGTCGAATAGATCCAGGCCATCGGAATCAGCGACAGACTAAACGGCACGACGATCCACAGGAATGACGCATCCTGTTCCGTCCGTAACAGGTTCGCCGTTTGTTCTTGTGCCACGGATGCACGATAACTTGCTCGAAGCGTCTGGAGGCTCCGCCAGACCGGCTCACATAATTTCGTGAGGGTCCACAGTCCCCCGATCAGCATCGCCCCGATGCCGACATATCGAATCTGCCCGCTCCAGATCGACATGGCCGCCGCGAGTCCGTTCCGATCGGCCGGTAGCCCATGGACGAGTCCGTAGGCGGGCATCAGGATCACCCATCCGATGATCCCTCCAAGAAGGACTACTGCGGCTGTCCGTAAACCGATGATGAATCCCACTCCCAGCAGCGCCGGCGAAAGATTGAGCCCTGCGTAGAACACGGTACGCCCGACCTGTAGGGCCCCTTCCAACGACTCTGTCCACAATCGCAGACCGCTTTCGCCGAATTTCACGAGGCTCCCAAGCAGAGCCGCCGACAACAGCGACTGAACATCTCTTGTCGATTCGCGCGACCCTCCCTCGCTCCGTTGGGCCGCGCCGACCTTGAGGACTTCCGCCGTCGCCACTCCTTCGGGAAACCTCAACTGCGCCGTCACGATCAGCGCCCGCCGCAGCGGGATTGTGAAGAGCACGCCGAGCAATCCCCCGACTGCAGCGATGACGACGGTCTGCCAGTAGTCGAATGTAGACCAATATCCGACCAGCAGGAGCGCGGGAATCGTGAAGATGACACCGGCCGCCAACGCTTCACCCGATGAAGCCGCGGTTTGAACGATGTTGTTTTCAAGGATGTTCGACTCACGGAACAACCGCAGAATCGCCATGGAAGCGACGGCCGCAGGAATAGAAGCAGACACCGTCATGCCGGCAAATAGGCCCAGGTAGGCATTGGCAGCCGCCAAGACCGCCGCTAGGATGACCGATAATACGACTGCTTTAACGGTAATTTCCGGGAGTGTGACTGTGGCAGGGATGAGCGGCTGGG
>JBBIKN010000015.1:4302-54236 GCA_037445435.1 Nitrospira sp.
ACTGCTTTAACGGTAATTTCCGGGAGTGTGACTGTGGCAGGGATGAGCGGCTGGGGATTTTTCATGATAGCTGGCATAGCTGGCCATGATAGTCAGCCTTTCGCGATCGCACAAGCTATTCACGAAACAGCCGTACCGGCACTTTCCTGCCTTTGATACGAGTGCGGCCGAGTACTTCGATAATGCCTGAAGCCATGGATGCCGGTACATCAACGAGGGAAAACCGGCTTTCGATTTCGATGGTACCGATGACGTTGGAATTGACCCTCGCCTCATTCGCAATCGCCCCGACTAAATCGCCGGGTCTGATGCCGGCTTCGCGTCCCACTCCGACATATACCCGCGCCATTTTCACCGTTTGTCCACCGTATCGCGTCCGTCCTATCGGGGGACGTTCCGCTCCCGCCGCTCCACCGAGAAACCGGCCACCGACATGTCTTGCCTCCTGAATCGGCCGTTCAAATTCGCGTGGCCTGCCGGGTACGGCTGGAATGTCTTGCTCTTGGCGCTCGCCACCTTGCGCACGAATCAGGAGTTTGAGCGCCGCTGCCGTGACGTCTGCCGGTGGATAGGCGGAAAACTTCTCGACAAGATGCTTGAACGTATCCAGCGGGCCGTCGCGCAATACCTGTTCCACCGCAGCTTGTACACGATCGAACTGCTTGGCACGGAGATCGGCCACGCTGGGGAGCGGCAGCACGGTGACACGAGCTTTTGTGAGTTGCTCAATAGTCCGTAGTAAGTGTTGTTCACGTGGGTCGAGGATGGTCATTGCAGCGCCCTCCCGGCCTGCCCGTCCGGTCCGGCCGATCCGATGGACGTAAACTTCAGCGGAGGACGGAAGATCGTAGTTGATCACGTGCGACACCTGTGGAATATCCAGGCCGCGCGCCGCCACATCGGTCGCCACGAGCAATTCGGTTTGCCCGGCCCTGAAGGCCTGCATGACGCGGTCACGCTGTCCCTGGCTCATGCCGCCGTGTATCGCCTCGGCTCGATGGCCGCGGCTCGTCAGCATCTCCGTCACTTCATCGACTTCGAGTCTCGTTCTGCAAAAAATCAACGCCGATTTGGCACCTGCCACATCGATCACCCGGGCAAGCGCCGCCGCCCGGTACGGCCTCGCCACGATATACGCCGTCTGCTGGACGCGTGGGGCCGTGCCGGCTTTGACCGGTTCTTTAGCAATCGTAATCTCGGCGGGATTGTGAAGATGCCGATGGGCGATCGAGCGAATCCGGGGGGGCATTGTCGCTGAGAACAAGGCGGTCTGCTTGGCCTTGGGCGTCCCAGCTAGGATCGCGTCCAGGTCGTCTGCAAACCCCATGTCGAGCATTTCATCCGCTTCGTCCAAAACGACGATTCTCACTTCCTCCAGTTTCAGCGTGCCACGGCGGATATGATCCAATGCCCGACCCGGTGTGGCGACGACTACGTCCACTCCCCGCTTCAGCGCGTGCAACTGCGGACCGATGGCCTGCCCACCGTACACCGGCAGCACGCTCACCCGTAATTCGTTTCCGTACCGCTGCACCGCTTCCCCGACTTGAATCGCCAATTCGCGGGTCGGCACAAGCACCAGCGCGGAGGGACGTGCTCTCGGGGCATGATTGATTCGCTGCAACATCGGCAACGCGAAGGCCGCAGTCTTACCGGTACCGGTCGCCGCCTGTCCAAGCAGATCCCGGCCTGCAAGGAGTGGAGGGATCGCTTCACGTTGAATGGGCGTTGGTTCTTCATAGCCCAGCGTTTCCAATGTCGCGAGCAACGGCGCTTCAAGCCCTAAGGCGGCGAAGCCGGGGGAAAATCCCGTCACGGTCGGGATAGCCGGCTCTGAGGGAGGACCATGTTTCATATGGGACTCGGCGCCTTTCTGCCATTGATGGTATGTGAAGTCGTGGCGTGGAGAGTATGGAACGACGATTTACCGAGGGCTTAATGGTACGTTGAATGAGGGCCGGATCGCAAGTGAAGGCTGAGTCTGTTTTTTGGAATCGTCGCGAGAGAGATTGATGCGCATCAACGTGTGAAGGACTAGGAGTGGAGTCGATCTCAGTCCGCCGGATAGGCCTTAATGGATCTCACACGACCGGGGCGGACGGGATATTTACCACCTGTCCGCCCACAGTCAGAACTAACAACGCTCCCCGGACGGAAAAATCTGCCCCTAGAGCTTCGACAGCGTCAGTGCACGTATCGGAACCAATCGATCCTCTGCCGGGATAAGAAACATGATCTGTGCAAGCGTCCGGTACTTCGCTTCCAATTCACGGCATCGATTCACGAATCGACTCGCGGACAACCGAGGGAAATAGTCGCGGTGCCGCTCGTAAAAGAGCGCTCGGCGTCCCCACCGCTCAGCCTTGAAGATGCACAACCGGGTGATTAGTTCCAAGAGATGGTTCGGGGACAACCGCTTAGATCCCCGTCCCACCGGAGCGGGGATGACAGACGTGGATATGGACAGCCTTCTTGTCACTTCCTTCATCGTGTGTCCTCCTTGTGCGAGGTGCCGAGGCCATCGTCTTGAGCATCGTGTCTGCAATCCCACTCGTGCTCATAGACCCTACCCGTACTCTTCTAATCCAGGAACATGAAGGGATCATTAGGAGAAGATGAAAATTTCTTCATAAAGACCATAACCTACGCATTATCCTGCCATGCCCTGAGGTGGCAACAGGCGATACGCGGTAGGCGGTTATTCGGCGCAGGTACAGTTTGGGAGGACCTGGGTGGCAATGTAGGTCAGGTTATTGGTGTAGGAGACAAATCCCTTCCGGCGTCCAAGGAGGGTCAGCACACAGTCCGCCCCCTTGCGGTCGATAAAAAACCGGTAGTCCGTGCCGGACGGTGCTGCAATGACGAAAGGGCGTGGTCCAAAATCATAGGTGGTGAGTGTAGAGATTGTCTTGCTTGCAAGGGCTTGGGACACCTCATCATTTTCTCCTTCCTGTACAAGGATCGATGACAGTTGTTGAGCAAACGAAATGCGGCAGGATTCTTCCGAGAGATTCGTCACCTTGGTCACCGTGGCACAGCCTGCCACCGTAAAGATAATCGACATGGATAGAGCCCAAAACCAGTGGATAGGGTACACCGACCGCTCCATGCGATGCCTGGTTGACAACGGAACGGAAGTGTAGCCTTCGCCCATCCCATGGCGCAACACTACTGATCGGGGGGAACGAAACTGACGTTGGCGATGGTCGTGCCTTGGACAGGAGGATAGGCCCCTTCGAACCTCGCGGGAAACACGTACAATCGTTCTCCAACGGAGAACAGCAGCCGATACTGCCTTTCGGCATCATTGCGCAGATACACCGGAAGCAACGAGGAGGTTGGTTGCTTATCGACCCGTGCCCAATTCATACCGAGCTGCGCAGGCACCACATACAGACCGGCCGCAATCACGGCGAATGCGATATACGCCATCGACAGATCAATGGGCCGGCCCATTGTACGGGTAGTGAACCGCACCACCACCAACTCGAGAGCCGAACTAAACAAGAGCAGAATCGAGGCGACGCCGATGATCGACAGCACGATGGCCGGGATGATATAGCCGAATGTGCTCAGGAGCGGAGTCGCCACTAAGATCGCAAGCAAAAACCATGAACCATACTGAACCAAGACGACGGAGAGCTTGAACTGAAAACTCCCAGTCAAGTCGTCTTGACTCCCGATCACCGCGAGGTTCGTCGTCGCCAAATAGCCGAAGTAAAGCATCAGTAACAGCGGCACCCAGCTTTGGCTGAAATAGGTCGCCGCCGGAACTTCTTCTAAGATCCACGAAGCTCCAAATTCTGAAAAATACGCTTTGGTATAGATCGATCCGGCAAGATAGGCCACCCCACTCACGGCGGCCAACCCGGCTAATGCCTTCGGCGTTTGCTCGATGAGCCGCCGAGCTCCGGCCCGGGAAGCTTCACGCTTGCTAAGGTCGTTTCGGGACATGAGGCACGATGGAGAATCTTGAACAATGTAGATCAGGCTACTCTTTCAGGCAGCCCAACTCAAGCGTGGGGAACATGGTGGAGTGCGGAAAAATCAAGAATTCAACCGACATCGATGAGTGACACAATGTCTCGTTCTCACTTAACCGGGTATCAAGGTGACGTGCACGCTTCGTTCACGCGGGCCGTCGAGTTCGACCAGCATCACCGATTGCCACGTGCCGAGCACCAGCTTCCCGGACGACACCGGAAGGGTGAGCGACGGTCCCAGAATTGACGAGGCCATATGGGACCACGCATGGTCGGGATCATGCGCATGTTGAAAACGAATCCGAGGAATCATCTCTTCGACGACTTCCAGTAGATCATCGTCGGTTCCCTCCCCGATTTCCCCGGTCGTTAAAGCAGCCGTCGTGTGCGTCACGAACAGGGCACAGAGCCCTTCTTGCAAGTTCGCCTTCCGGATCACCATCCCAAGCCGATCGGTCAGATCGACGATTTCTTTCGAGGCAGTCGTTCGGATATGGAGCACTTCGCCCATAGGACATGGTCCTCAGAGTGATGGAAAAAAACATCATAAAGGAGGGGATGTCCCTCACCTACTGGGAGAATCCCCGTCCCCTTTTCGCCTCAGCGATCAGGTATCGCTGCTTCGAGTGAACGTGAAGAATAACCGAAACCCAGGAAGCGATGTCTTGATGACCTCTTCGGTCGGACCCACGAGTGTCATAGCAGGATAATAGTGTCGGATCCAAAGCCGCCCCAGATACACAGGAACAAAATACAACACGAGCGCTGCGACCATGACGCTGAAGCCACCCCACAGTCCGCCAGCATCGATCGTGTGCAGTAATCGTTTCCCTACAAGTGCAGTGAACACCGCCGCGCCGACGATCAGCTCCATGACCCATATGAATTGCCTCACGGTCAGTCTCCCGGGTAAGGAACGGGATCCCGAGACATACAGGCTGCACGGTTCTTTGGGGAGAGCGATCAGTAATCGATGTCCGATGCGGTGTATCGCCCAACTGAGCAAAAAGCCGATGAGGCTTTGGACGACTATGGCGGTGAAGGGCTCGTTGGCCACAATGGAAGCCGGGCCGAGCATGAAGACCATCGGGGCTGCATAGATCGTGCAGCCTAGAATGTCTTCATATGTGAAGGTGCGGACAAGATCACGGCAACCTTGCGTGAAGGAATCGGGTCTTGGGCTGTCGGAGGAAGAATCCATCGGAACATTCCTTCATAAGGTAGGACAAGGAAACGGAGGCTTTTGTACGAGAAGTGCGGGCTGGTGTCAACCGATTTGAAGCGGAGATCCTTTCTCTGCGCGGGCCGAGTGAGAATTGGATCAGATGGTCAACGATGGGGGGAATGCAATGATCCCTCTACTCATGGGAATGGCGACCTAGGCTGTTAGGCTTTAAAGGCGGCGGCTGCCTCTTCTTCGGTGTCACACAATTGAATACTTTCTCCATACACGCGGTTCAGCAGATCGAAGCCGCTTGCCTGAAGAGCTTCTTTGACCATCCCCTTCGCGGCGGCAATCTTCATTTGCCCTTGAACATTGTTGAGCTGCTTGCATGCCAGAATAAGAACCCGGATACCGCCACTGCTGATATAGTCCACGTCAGCCAGGTTGACGACGACTTTTTTCGCGCCTGCGTCGATAATTTTCTTCATTGCCTGGTTCCCCTGTTCGGCGGTGGTGGCGGAGAGGCTGCCCTGCATCTTGACGAAGGTGATCCCGGCGTTCTCTCGAGAGGTCACCGTCAACGTGTGTCGGGTCTCTTGGTCCATGGGTGCACTCCTTCTTTCTTTGCCTCTTCCTCACGCATCATGTTCACAGCGGCTACCTTGTGTGAGCAGAACCCGCTACCGCTATAGCGCGCCCCATCATACCATCGATATGTTTCCGATTCCATCCGAACGATATTCAAGAGGGGGCGTCAACGATTCACTGTGTTCCAACCGATCGAAAGGCGGCATTAGCGTGCCTCTCGGACCTTCGAGACGGCGTCTTCAAGCGTGGCGGTATAGAGGCTCATAATCGTTGCCCCACTCAATTGGAGCACCGTCCGGACCTGGTCGTTCCCTCCACAGAGCGCCACCCTTCCGCCTGCTCGGATCATCGCCATTACAGTCTTCAGGATCACCCGCAGCCCGATGGAGGAAATATACGAAATGTCGGAGAGATCCAGCACGATCTGGCGATCCCCCCGCTCGATGTGGTCTGTCAGGACGCGCTCCACCTCTGGTGCGCTGTTCGTGTCGAAGCGGTCCTTCGGGGTGACGATCACCACTGTACCATTCTGACGTGATTCGACACTCATTGTTGCTCTCCTTGTCTCTTGGTCTGATGGTTGCGGCAGCCGCTCGACTTCGAACGTGCTGAACCCGGTCCTGTCTGGACGTTTTACAGCGGTGGACGACTCAGATGCCAGCTTCTTCTTCACCGTCAGAACATTGCGTCCCACATTGCGATGGTACGCCACCTCGTCGAACATGGATCGTACCAAATGAATGCCCAAGCCGCCGATCTCACGTTCATGGAGCAACACCGACAGGTCCGGGGGAGCGACGGTCAACGGGTTGAAGGGAATCCCGTCGTCGGCAATGGTCAGGACGACGCACTCATCGCGTACTTCCCCTTCGACCTCAATATGGTGTTCCGTTGGATCGTTGGGGAAAGCATACTGGACCACATTGTTGAGCAGGTCGTCCAGCGCCATGTTGAGCGTGGGAATCAACGGTTTGGCTCTCGCCCATTGCGCGACATACTGCTCAAACGCCATCTGTAGGGTAGGAATCGCCATCAGTCGGTTGGGCATGGTCTGGCGAAACACCCTCGCCGCCACATCAGACGGAGCGACGCCGTGATACCGGAGGCCCAGCATGGTGATATCGTCCGCCTGCGGAGCGTCACCGGCAAAGGCCCTCACCGCATGCATCACGTCACCGAGACGGTCCACCACCGAGACGGCTCTGGATTGGTTCAGCACCGCTTGCAACCGGTCCTTGCCGAACAGCTCGCGGCGCCTGTTGTCGGCTTCGGTGACCCCATCGGTGTACAAGAAGAGCTCATCCCCCGGGTTCAATTGGATCGTACTTTCCTTAAAGGCGATGCCCGGCATGGGACCGACGAGAGGCCCGTCTTGGGCCGTCAACCACTCGAACTGTCCATCCCGTCGCTTCAACAGCGGAGGATTATGGCCCGCGTTGGTCGTGAGGAGCGTGCCGTCACGGAGATTCAAGATGCCCAGGTAGAGGGTGACAAACATACAGGAATCGTTCTCCGCGCTGAGCGCATCGTTCACATGGGTGACGATACTGGCGGGTGAAGGGTCCGACGCGGCTCTGGTCTTCACCATGATCTTCGTCATCGCCATGAACAGGGCGGCGGGGACTCCGTTGCCGGATACATCGCCGATGACGAAGCAGAGCCGATGGTCATCGACCAAGAAGAAATCATAGAGGTCGCCGCCGATTTCCAGGGCCGGTTCGAGAACTGCATAAAGTTCCAGCTCCTTCCGATCCGGAAAAGCGGGAAAGACGCGCGGGAGCATACTCCGCTGAATATCGCGGCCGACGTTCAGTTCCTCCTGCATGCGGGTCTTTGCGGCTTCCACCAGCGCCAAGGAATCCGCCAACCGTGCCTTCGCATCCTCTGCGGCCTGTTCTGCGTTTTTCAAAGCCGTAATGTCGGTGGCGATGAAGACAGTCCCGCCATCGTGCGTCTTCCGCTCATTGATCTGGAGCCACTCCCCACTGGACCGGTGTTGAATGTACGGTGCGATCGGATTTCTGTGCATTTCAAGGCGCTGTTTCATCCACGGTTCGACATTCCCGATCGCGGCTGGGATATCTCCGCGTTCGGCAGTCCGTCGGACGATCGATTCGAATGAGTCGCCGGCTTGAACTAGAGTCCCGGTCCCAGACATCACCTCGAGATACTTACGATTGCAGATGACCAGGCGATCCTCCGCGTCGAACAGCGCGAACCATTGCGGAACGCTTTCGATGGCTTCGATCAGCCGAGCATGGCTGTCGCGGGCCCGACTGGATGCCGCCGTCACTTGCCGATCGATGATGGCCAGGAGTGTCGAGAGCGAGACGGCGACAACTGCGAGTAGATCGACCTCGATCCCCGGCGAAGACGCACTGGTCGTGGCGCCAGACATGCTGTACGTCGGAATCATCCCGATAAGGTGGGATCCCGCAAGCGCAAACCCCATGGCGCTCGCCTTTTCCGTCACACGCCAGTTTCCATACTCGATATTCCATGCTCCGATCACGATCACGATGGTGCTCAGGGTCACAATCCCCATTACGGGCAGCACAAAGAGCAGCATGTCATTGTTGAGATCGATCGGCTGATGGACCGCCAACATACTGGCAAAATGGGTGAGGCTCATGCAGGCACCCATGAGCATCCCCCCGGAGACGAGTCGCATGCGACTGTCGGTATGGCTGCTGATCAAGTACACGGCCACGGCTCCCGTCGCCCCCGCTGATAGAAGGGAAAGAACCGCGAGCACGGAGTCCTGGGCCGCTGAGACCGGCGGACAGAACGCGAGATTGCCGATGTAGTGAATCGCCCATATTTCAAGACCGGCCGCAACGCCGCCGATCGTCAGCCATCGCGACTTGACGGAGCCTTGGTCGGGAGCACGCATCCGTTCGGCGATGCTGAGGATGACGTAAGCCGCTGAGCCACCCAGCAGCATCGAGGAAACGGCGAGCAAGGGATCGCATATTCCGAACACCGTGATACTCCTCTTACGTGACGGCGATGGGAGCGGGAGCCATCATGGCACGTGCTTCCGGATCCGGTGGCGGTACAGTGTCAGAGATGATCCACCGGAAATCGCGGTATCACCTACCATGCCCGGCCTCAGGTCGCAAGCGGGAGGGCTTGTGGACGTGCGGCAGTGGACCTTGCCCAATGTTCGGCGGCTGATCCCCGGAACCGTACCGGGAGGGACGTGCAATATGCCCCAAGACCGCGCTTGGGGACACAGTCAATGTACCGGTTGGTCGAGCCGTTCCCAGCGTGGGGTCTTCATACTGAGATCTACCGACCAATAGATGAACTCGGCCCTCCCCACAATGTGCTCCTTGCTGATCGGTCCAAAGAATCGGCTATCAAGGCTCTCTTCACGGTTGTCACCCAGGACGAAATAGGTATCGGGAGGTACGGTCACCGGCCCGAGGTTGTCACGGACGTTTCCGACCATGCTGGACCGGTCGGTATGTTGCACATAGGGTTCGGCTAAGGCCTCTTCGTTCAGAGAGACGACTTGATTTCGAACTTCGATCCGATCACCGGGAACCCCGATCACACGGTGGAGAAAGAGTTTCCCATTCTCGTCCGGATAGCGATAGACCACGACATCTCCGCGCTGAGGTTCGGCTGCATGATAGGCAGCACGGTGCACAATCACATGGTCTCCCGGCAAGAGCGCCGGCGCCATCGCCTCATTCGAGATCTGGAATCGATGCGACCGAGCTCGCACCGCCGGCAACAAGTCCGGCAGGCGACCGGTCACGAAATTCCAGCGGAGTTCTTGCACTCTGGATGTCGGGGTGAGGATCTCGCTGCCATACCCCTCGATTAACATCTGGGCTTCTGTGGTCGACAACGTGGAGGCATAGTATTGCGCGAGATGGTGCTCCCAGAAGTTTTCCGGTGCCAGATCGAACAGCATGACTTTGAGCGAGCGCGCGAACGACTGCGCGATCCGCTCCATCTCAAACGGGGTGAACGGACCGGCGAGATCGGACTCGACCTCCAACTGGTGGCTGAATCCCACGACATCGGCCTGGTCCGCGATCGACCGGTACAGACTGCCCGACGTGACCTCCAGGGAGGCCAGCTGATGAAAAACACGTTGTGACTCGCTCTCCTGACCAGAGTCAGCCACAGGAGCAGTGCTGCACCCGGCCCAGAGACCATGGCACGTCATAAGCAGACAGAGGACGACGTGATTCGAAGATCGACTAAGGCCGCGGGACATGCGGGAGAACACCCGGAAGTTCAGTCAACACTCCTCTCGCCACGAATGCCGTGAGGATACCTCACTGGACCTCGAGAGGGAAAGTCCATCCCGGTGAAGACTGTCGTCGACGACCTAGGCTTCTTCCGAGCCCCAGACAATGACTGGCCGTCGTACACTGGATACTCGCGAAGGAGCCTTCATGCACGGCTTGTGGACAAAGTTCATAGGAGTCAGCGTCGTCATTTTGGCACTGACGATAACCGTGGACATTCATGCAGCAACCGAATCGTCCACCATCGCCCCGGGCGGTGGGAAGAGTCCTGTGACCGGCGGACGACCTGATGAGGAAGGCCCTCGGTTGGGAACCGGCAATCGCGGCACCGGGGAGCCGGGCAGACCGCTGATCGATCCCGGCCAAGTGCGGTCCGCACCGTCCGGGCCCGGGACAATCATCGGGCAGGTGTTGTCTATCGTCGGCGATACCTACATCGTGCGACAGCCGAATGGCCGTGAGGTGATGCTCAAGTCCACGAACGCCACCGACGTGCAATCGGTCATCAATATGGGCGAGACCGTGGAGGCGCAAGTGGATGGAGCTGGAATGTTGATACAAATCAAACCCGCGAGTCGCTGAGGACCGGAGCGACCACCCCCAGACTTCTTGTCTATTCTCCATTGCTCTGCCCCGGTGTTCCGACATTCCATCAACAGTTCTCTTGCATCACTCTCTCCTCCACATCGGGCGACAGTATCTACGCCACAGTCAAAAATCGAATAGTGCTGGCCAAGAAGCCGTGACGGGTATGTAATTGAGGCCATGGGAATTTACTCGGAGGAGGGAGGGAGTACGATCATGGTGAATCGAAAGATTATCGGTCTGCTTGGCCTTGCACTGTCTTTAGGAATATTGATGACGCCAAAGGAAGGATCAGCGGAATGGTATGCCGACGCCTATGCGGGGGCCGTCTGGACTGCAAACACAGATTTGACCGTGACCAGTTCGTTGGGGACCACGACGACCTATCAAGGCCTCGACATCCACAATAGTTGGACGGCCGGTGGCCGTGTGGGGTACTGGTTGGACAAGGGGAAAATGGACTGGCTTGGATTCGGGTTGGATGCCTTCTTCTTTCGCCTCAAGACGCCTCCTGGACAACAGGTCGGCGTAACCGGCACGGGGGGCAGCACTACAGTGGATGCCCATTGGAGCTTGCCGGCATGGGGAATCGGCTTCGACGTGCTACGTCTGCGGCTCCCGCTTCTTCGAGATGAACAATTCGTCCATGGGCGCGTGCAGCCGTATATTGCCGCCGGGCCTGCGATATTCATTACCTATGCAGGCCAGAACACGTTTGTGCAGCCGGGCGGACAAAGTTCTACCGACGTGTCCGTCGGTGCCAAGGTCGATGCCGGAGTGACCGTCCTCGTCACGAAACGGATCGGGGCGTTCGCGCAGTATCGCTTCACGCACTTCACCGCCGAATTGGATTATCAGAACACCATACCGGCACCCGCCACTGAAATATTTAAGACGACCTACGATTCGCATCACGTCATCGCAGGGTTGTCCTTGAACTTCTGATTCCGGGATCCTACACGACTTCCCGTCTCTGCTCGGCCCTGTCTCAGGGCCGAGCATCGCGCGACCGAACAGGACGAAACGCCGAACTTCTCACCCAGCTTGGCATTAGAAATTGAAGCAGGGTTTGTGGTTTGAATCGCAGATCTTGATACTGTCTTGTCCCGGCCATCACGTCCGTCACCGCTTCACAGAGGCGCTGGCCCTGTCGCGAAAACGCCCAGGATCGGATGAGCGGAAAGTGGTACAGCAGTCGGGCCAGTATTCGTCCTCTTCGCAGTTCGGGCAAGATTGTCCCAGCCAGTGAACGACCGTAGGCGTCGCTGACGGCATCCTCTTCGAGCTGCTCGTCGATCAGAGATTGTGCCGCCATCAGGCCGCTCCGAATGGCGAACGAAATACCTTCCCCGGTGACGGGATCGGCGAAGCCTGCCGCATCTCCGATCAATAGGACGCGTTTAGCGATGAACGGTCCTCTACGCGGCTGGATGGGAATGACGTAGCCATGTCGCTCGATCTGCGTCACAGCACCACAGCCAAGCAGGTCGAGGTACCGAACCATCGCATGGTTAAGGTCGCGTCCCCTCGCCGTCATTGACAGCAGACCAATCGATACCTGCTGTCGTTTGGGAAAGGCCCAGGCGTACCCCTGAGGCAGCAATCCAAAATCAAACCTCGCCGTGCCGTGAAATTTATTCAACTGTTCCTGGGGCACCGTCACTTCATACTCGAGCGCCGGAATGAGAACCCGTCCGTCGGCCATTCCTATTTTGCGTGCGATCGTGCTGAGCGCCCCGTCCGCTGCCACGACGAACTTGGCACGCATCAAGCCCTCATTGGTGACGACTGTAAGGAAGTCGCCGTGGAAGGAGACGTTCTCTACGGCGCACCGTTGGCGCACAGCAACCCCGGCAGCTTGAGCGGCGGAAAGAAGAGCATAGTCAAAGTGGTCGCGCATCGTCATGCAAACGATGGGAGTCGGTCGATGCGTCGTGAAGGAGAATCCCGTAGGAAGGAAACTGAGCTGCGCGGTATGACAGTCTTGCTCGACCGCATGACGCACATCCACCGGCAAGGCTTGCATGGCCCGGCCCACGATTCCGCCGCCACAGGTCTTGTACCGTGGCAGCGAAGCCTTCTCGAGTACGGCAACCGCCATGCCCGCCTTTGCCAGACGCCACGCCGCGCAAGCCCCGGCCGGTCCACTGCCGACCACAATGACGTCATAGGTGGTGGTCATGTCTTACACCTCTAACCATTCCAACGGATGTTTGACTGCTTTATACGATGGGGGACGCCATCATTAATATGCAACCAGCAGGATGATGATCGCGCGATTGGCAGATCGACCGACGAAATGCACGGCTCGCGAGACCAGTCACCAGCCCCGTCGTTCCGGAATCACAGAAAATACCGCACTGGGCCTCGATGGGAAAAGCCGTCCGTTTCAACCGAACAATCATTCATTGGCTGAACAGACAACCCTCGTTTGACCTTATGTCCAGTTAAGGATCAAGGCCTGTTCCTGTCCTACTTGTGTTAGCCTATGTGCGAGGAAACGATCCTTCAACCGCGTGTGCCACAGGCCTTGGCCGAGTGTTTCACCGGAGAGACGTAGGAGGACGATCGGGAAATGGTACGTCTCATTCTGCTCTTGATCATTGTTGGTCTGATCATGGTCGGCCCACAGCTTTGGACCAGGCGCGTATTTGCCAAACATAGCGCCCCCCGTCCCGACTATCCGGGAACCGGAGGAGAATTGGCCCGGCACCTGCTGAATCGATTCGAGATGCAGCACATCACTGTCGAACCGACGGAGACAGGCGACCATTACGATCCTGTCAGCAAAACGGTCCGCCTGACCCCCGCGGTCTTTGAGGGCAAATCCCTCACGGCGATTACGATCGCCGCCCATGAGGTCGGGCACGCCATTCAAGATCACCTCGGGTACCAGCCCTTGGCGGAGCGCACCAAGCTCGTGCGAGTCGCACAAGGAGCGGAAAAGATCGGGGCGGTCCTGATGATGGGAATTCCGGTCGCGGCGGCTGTGGCACGAACCCCGGTTGCCAGTGTCATCGTCATGATGGCTGGGATGGCTACGATGGGAATCTCCACACTCGTCCATCTCCTCACGCTGCCCGTCGAGTGGGACGCCAGCTTCAAGCGTGCGCTTCCCGTTCTCCGGCAAGGCCGATATCTTGCTCCAGAGGATGAGGCGGGGGCTCGCAGCATTCTCACCGCCGCCGCGCTGACCTACGTGGCGGCTTCCCTTGCCAGTTTGCTCAACCTCTGGCGCTGGATCGCGTTCCTCCGGCGATAGACTCGGCCCGATCGCACACCACTATCCGTCTTTCAGGACCGCTGGCCTGGCGTGCGGCAAATGGAATTCCATTTGCCCTCGATGCCCTTCTGTCCTAAGGTCTGAACGAAGAGAGTTTCTATGATCACCACACCGATCTTGTTTCATGACATCGACGGCGTGCTGTTCGGAGACTATGCGGGCGAGTTCCAACTCCGTCCCGGAGTGAAATCCTGGCTCGCGTGGGCCCACGAACACTTTGAGGTGATCTGGCTCACCTCGTGGGACTCAGACAAGATCAAGACCCTGTTGCATGTTCTCTACTGCGACAGATTGCGGAACCATCCGGACATCCCGCCGTTCCATCATGCCAATTGGACGAACTGCGAGAACAAGGTGGTGTGGCTTGAACAGGCCGTGCAAAAGCTGAAGGGCCGCGACTGGTTTTGGATCGATGACGAGATCGAGAAATTGACGCCGGCGATTCAGAACGCCGGCCTCTCCCTCGACCGCTGCATCCAATCCAATCCGCTGGGGCAGGATGAGCTCCTTGTCATCCAAGCTACCCTGACGAGCCGATTGGAATGGGTGAGAACGAGCATGGGTGACGCGGCCGGCGACGGGAAAGCGGCGTAACCAGTCTGTCCGGTCTCTCTGGCCGTTCATGAAGATGTCAGGAGGCGGAACCGTGAAAGGGACGACGGGTTGGCCGTCTTTCAGGAGCTGGGCGAATCAATCCTGTCCTAAAAAGACTCCCGCCCCGTTTGTTTCAACATACTCTGACTCAACTATTAGCCCAGACTTGTGCGGAATCGGCGTCATAAAAAATACCTGCAGTGGCGTTGGATGCCCAGGTAGTTGAGCTCTGCGATCAGCAATCTGCTGCACGCGCATTCTTGTCGCCTGATTCTCCTTTGAATTTAGATCACCATGCAGTCCTACCATCATGATAGGAAGTTTCCTTGCTGCAACGATCGCATCAGAAATATGATTATCAGAATGACCTAAGCTATGTCCAAAAACCACCAGGGGACTTTCAATATTCCGTAGTTTGTCCAGACAGTACCACAGGTACCCGTTGCCCTGAATCTGCTCAAGCTTCTATTCGGGAGAGCCTTCAGCCACAAAAAGTGGATATTGCCCTTTAGCGAGCCCATCCCGAATAAGCTCTGTAAGACGTTGTTCACTGCATGTCCAGCTATGCTTCCGTAGCTCTCCATTGTGCAAGTAAAGATGGAGCGCCCCATGAAGATACAGCAATCCTCGCTTATCCTTCAGCCGTTGTGAAAAGACTAGGTAGGGAGCGTCAGGCTCGTCTTGATCAGCTCTAAAGCAGTCCTCAAACGGCGGTGGATCTCCTGCATGCATTACCACCCAATAGAGAAGCAAATCATAATTGGTCGTAAACACCACGTGAAACGGTTCGAGAAACTTAGCGGTGGAAGTCTTTCGACCATCGGCTATATCTCCGGGTGTTTCGAGGTGAGAACTAGAAATTGCTGCGACAAGTGTTCGCTTAATCACCTCCAGATCTTCGGCCATTCCGCTTGGTTTATTCTTGACTAATCCATACGTTCGAGCGACCCAATCTGAATCATCAAGAAGTTTCATTGCGCCTTCGAAGTTATTGGTTCCATATCGCTGGAACAAGAGTTGTGCACGTCTGCTTAGCCCAGCCTTAACCGCAGCTTGGTATAGACTCCCATACCGAAAAACAGGGTCACAGGCGATGCTGAAACCGTTGCCGAGGAGGAGATAAGAACGCTTGTCCTCGATCCGACGGCATACTTCCTCATAAGTAAGGATCGCGCCATCTGGTCGTTCCGAGGGTCGTCTGGGCATGAAGTTCACAATTCTCCCTTGAAGGCTTTATCAAGGATGGAGGGCAGGAGCGCGGCGAGTTCATCTGCGGTTTTGCCTTGCAACTTCTTCAGCGCGTCTACCTTCGCTTGCAAGCCATTGAGGTAATCCACGATGCGGTGTTGCTCGCTAAGCGAGGGAATCTGAAAACGAAACTCTTTTAACGCTCCTATGTTTAGGTGAGGAGAAGCTGAACCTTTACTTAGTGGCCCAATTTGGTCTTCTTGAATTGTAGGTGAAAGCATTTGATGCAAAAAGAACTCAGGTAACACCGCTGTCTTGTCTGGTCGCAGCATCATCACGCGTTGACCGAGGCTAAAACGATCTCCGTGACGAACCAGAGCAGCCTTTCCCGTGCCTCCACCCTCTCGGACTAAAACAATGTCTCCAATACGTGGCTCGCCCCTCACGGTTCTTCGGCGATATTCTTGTTCACTTGTTTTACGGGCATTCACGAGATCGAGAGTGCCCCAACCAACATCTGGGGATCTAATGCATGGCACACCGTCGTCGGCATACACTGGGTTGCTGTGTAGATTATCAATAATTTCCTCGCAAGCTTCAGCAAGGCTGACGACAGGAAACTGGTTCTCAGTAAAAATCTTTCTGCGTGTCGACCTGCCAAGTGCCTGCGTCTCTTCAGGTATTCGTGCGCGAATTTCTCTCGCTTCTACAATTTTTTCAGCTAAGGATTCGATCCGCGCCACGATCCGCCGCTGATCCGGAAGTGGAGGAAGGGGGATTGCCGTTGAAAGAAAACGATCCTCTTTGAGTCGAACCCGATTCGTGGTTCCTTCACTTGCTTGTTTGCACAACTCGACAAAGTTTGCCGTCTTGCTCATCCAGTTAAGGAACGTGGAAAAAACTTTTTCATTGTTCAGGCTATAGACAGGAAAGTCGTTGGTGACTAGTGCGCCATCGAGTGAATCTGGGACCAGACCAGTCGCGCCATTGCGTGCATCTATTCGCGACAAGATAAATTGGTTAGCACGTACTTGAAGTCGTCGACCACCTGCGATCTCCGATCCTGCGACCTTCCCTCGCAGAACAACTCCCTTGCCCCAGAGCCGAACTGTCACCTCACTATATTGTTTGTCCGGTTCAGGAGTTATCCAGTCTTCAGATTTTGTGAGAAATGAGCCCAATGGGGTCATCGGCCACTTGCTCATGCCCCACCCTTCAGGAGATCTTTGATCTCGCCCATGATCTCGGCGATGCGCAGTTCTTTCTTCAGGATGTCGTCGGCGAGTTGTTCCGGAGGAAGATGTTCGAAGTCCACCTTGCCACGTGGGTTCTTGATGTCGAGGTTGCATCCGTTCTTCAGAATCTCTGCGGCAGGAACCTTCCAGGCTCGGTGGTTTTCCTTGCGCTTACTCCACCAAGCAATGCAGTCGGCGAATTCTTCGAACTGAATCGGCTGAGTCTTGGTGTAGTTCTTTCGCCCTTCGGGAAGCGGCTGCTCGTAATACCAGACTTGCTTTGTCGGGCCGGAACGATCGAAGAACATGAGATTCGTCGGAATGCTCGTGTACGGCGAGAAGACACCGTTGGGCAAGCGGACGATGGTGTGGAGGTTGAAGTCCTTTAGCAGTTCTTCCTTAATGCGGGCGCAGACGCCATCGCCGAAGAGCGTGCCATTGGGAACAACCACACCGGCACGGCCACCCTTTGAGATCTGAGATTTGCCATCGCCCATCTCGGGATGGGCGCCCGGGCGGCGGAGCTTGCGCATGATGAGCTGCAAGAAGAGTAACGCGGTCTCACTGGTCTGTTTGTCTTCGGGAAAGTTGGAGAGGATGCCGCGTTCTTCTTCGCCGCCGAAGGGTGGATTGGTGAGAATAATATCCACACGGTCTTTATCGCCGATTTCCTTCAGGGGAAATCGCAGACTGTTGAGTGGATCGATCTGCGGGGTTTCTAAGCCGTGCAAGAGCAGATTCATTTGCGCCAAGAGATAAGGTAACGGCTTGGCCTCTCCTCCCCACAGACTTCTCGTTTGCAGAATCTCGCGCTGCTGGACCGTCTTGCACTGCTTCTCCAAATGCGAGAAGGCTTCCACAAGGAAGCCGCCAGTGCCGCAGGCTGGGTCCAGAATGGTCTCGCCTAATCTGGGATCGGTAACTGTGACCATGAAGCGGACGACAGCACGTGGTGTATAGAACTCGCCGGAGTCGCCAGCGGCATCGCGCATCTCCTTCAGCATGGACTCGTAGAGATGGCCGAGGGTGTGGATTTCGTCGCTGGAGGAAAAGTGAATGCCGTTCACTTTATTGACGACATCGCGAAGGAGATAGCCGTTAATCATGCGGTTGAGGGTACCGCGAAAGACCGTGGCGATCACATCGCGGCGGTCACCGCCGCTGGCGCCTTGCAGGCTGCGGAGGTAGGCGAAAAGGCCAGGGCCTTTCTTGCCGTCCGGGCCGATGGCTTCGTCGTTGTTCACGAACTTAATGAGCTCGTCGCCGGTGATGCCGTCAGGCTTGGCTGCCCAGTCGCGCCAGCGATAAGGCGGCTCGATCGCAGGGCGGAAGCGCTTGCCGGCGAGCTTCATATCGGTCTCGCGAATCTGTTCCAAATCGTCCAAGAACTTCAGGAACATGATCCAAGTAAGCATGGGCAGGCGGTCGAGATCGCCGTTGAGCCCTTTGTCCTTACGCATGATGTCGCGCGCGGACTTAATCAGGCTGCCAAGTTGCTGGGCGGTGGTCAGGGCAACAGAGGGTCTCTTCGACATGGCGGAATCTCAAATTTCAGATTTCGGAAGGCTTTACCGATCGGCTGATGCGGGCTAGCTCTTTGAGAAACTCCTCTTGGTCCTTTTTCTCGGCAGTGCGGGTTCGAGCCTTATCGTTCAAGTGGCGCTGGCCGGTAATGTCCGAGTTCTTGAGTTGCTCAATCCAACCATAGAGTTGCCTTGAGATGCTGAGACAGCTGGATTTCAAATTACCAATATCAGATTTCAGCGGGGCGAAACTGGGGATGCGCTCCAAAAGGCAAAGCATAGAACGGACTTCACCGGAAGAGCCACGGGCGATATACAGAAAGGCCAACAGTTCGTTCGTTGTGCCACGCTCGAAGCCTTCAGCGACATTGTTGGAAATCGAGAGAGCCGCACGCTCAATTTGGTCACGTAGTCCTGCATGGCCGCGAAACGCCTGATGCTCCGTGAGTATGTACGTGTGACGAGCTAATTCAATAGCCGCTTGCCAGACGGGAAGATCTTCGAAGGACTTATATTTCATGGTCGCCTAGGCGAATCTCAGATTTCAAATGTAAAACTTCAGAGCACCGATAATCTCTGAGATCTGAGATTTGCGATACATTATGCTGCATACAGCAAGGTTTGCAATTGATTGACGGCTGTACGAAGCTGCTCCGGCCCGCCGAAGAACTCGGCGATCTCCACGACATTGCCATGCTGGGAAATTGGCGGCACTTTCAGTACATCTGGGATTACGAATTGCGCTGTCCCATATTCGGCGTACTTCTCCAACAGCTCAGCGAGTATCACTTTCGCTTGTGGTCCATACCGCTCAAAGAAGTCCTTCTTCTCCTTCTTGAGCCGATCCGCTCGTTCTCGCCTAGTCCGCAAGGGCGCGTTGAAGGCGACATGGCACAGTAAATCAAATGGATCAGCGTCCGGCTGCCCAGCGGTTTGCGCCAGATGCTCGAAATCAATGCCCCGATCGGCCAGTCGCTGAATGATTTCAGCCCGCTGTTCCGGATCAGCCCATTGACTTCGCAGGTCAGAGGCATTTCGATACAGGGTGCGGACTTTATCCGCCGTGTAATCAGTAAACTTGACCACACGCAGCTGCTTCCCATCCGGATCGAGTTCATGGACGATATGCGCGACGATTTCGACCTGACCTCCGTCAAAGTAGTACTTGCGGCGTTCCCTTTCCCTGTCGTCTGAGATTTGCCTATTTGAGATCTGAAATGATTCCTCCGTCTCTGCCATCACCGGCCGTTCTTCGACGATCTTATAGGTCTTGGGTTCTCCTGTCTCACTCATTTCTTCTTGGGTAACTAATACAGGATCACCGTCGAAATCGGGATCAGCAAAGAGGCGCGTCGCTGATCCGGTGTAGTCCAGAATATTGAAGTAAAGCTTGCCATAATCGTCACGAACTCTGGTGCCGCGCCCAATCATCTGCTTGAACTCAGTCATGGAGTTGACCACACGAGCTAGCGCGATGTTCTTACAGGTCGGCGCATCGACTCCCGTGGTGAGGAGTTGTGACGTCGTAAGAATGACCGGCGTATCCTTCTCCAATTCTTGGAATCGTCCCAGGTGTCCACGGCCAATATCCCCCTCCTCGGTTGTGACCCGACAAACATAATCGGCATGCTGCTGTGTCAGATCGTCATTGAGATTGGTCAGTGCTTCGCGCATCTCGGCTGCGTGCTCCTGATCCACACAGAACACGATTGTCTTGGCGTAACGATCAATTTTTTTAAGAAACTGCGTCAGATGGCGTGCAATCGCCTGCGTGCGAGCGCGTAGGGCGACGACTCGCTCGAAATCCTTGGTATGATACTCGTCATCGGGAATGGCTCGTCCATATCGATCCAGATCTTCTCGGCTTGGTCTCCACCCTGCCGCATCCCACGTACTCACTATTCGGTGGACCCGATAGGGTGCGAGAAACCCATCTTCGATCCCCTGCCGCAGACTATACGTATAAATGGGATTGCCGAAGTAGGCGTAGGTGTCGCGGTTCTCTTCCCGCAAAGGCGTGGCTGTCATGCCGAGCTGATAGGCCGGCTCAAAGTACTCGAGAATCTCGCGCCAGTTACTTTCTTCCTTGGCACTACCCCGATGACACTCATCAACGACGACAAGGTCGAAGAAGTCGCGCGCATATTCTTTATAAAGCCCGGGCCGTCGCTCGTCTTTTGCGATGGCTTGATAGATTGCGAAATACATCTCTCGGCCTTTGTTGACCTCGCCGTTTTCAATCTTCCAGCGCGCATCGCCGAACGGCGCAAAGATTTTGTCCTTTGGATCGTCGATGAGGATATTGCGATCTGCCAAGTAGAGGATTTTGGGCCGCCTATATTCTCCAGTTCTATTCCATCGTGCCTGCCACAGCTTCCAGCAGATCTGAAAGGCCACAACCGTTTTGCCCGTACCAGTCGCCATTGTGAGGAGGATGCGGCGCTTCTCTTGCAAGATTGACTGCACTGTTCGATTGATGGCGATTTCCTGATAGTAACGCGGACTTTTCCCGGACAGGTGGTTATAAGGAGTCAGTAACCGCCCGGCAGCTATATCGTCCTTTAACTTTTCCCCTGCCCGTAGCCGATTCCAAAGCTCATTTGGAGTCGGAAAGGAATCAAGAGTCCGCTCCAGGCCTGTGAGAAAATCGAACTCCACAATGCCATGCCCGTTCGTCGAGTAGGCGAATTTTATGCCGAGAACCTCGGCGTATTCCTTCGCTTGTTGCAATCCATTGGCCGCAGACTTATATGCAGCTTTCGCTTCCACCACAGCAATAAGAAAGTCTCGTGTATAGCGGAGTAGATAATCTGCTCGCTTTTGATCTCGTCGCCGAACCTTCTCCCCGACGAGAACGATGCGACCATCGGTAAAGGTCTTTTGTTCCGTAAACGAATGAGGATCGTTATCCCATCCAGATTGGATGAGCTTTGGGAGGACATATTTCCGGCAAGTATCCGCCTCTGTAATCATGCCATAGGCAACCAAAGAATAGCGTGCAATGCGCCGAAGCTTACCCGTTTCCGTTTAAGAAATCACTTCCCTCTTTTAGACCCAGTTCGAATTTTTGCCTATTGAATTGTTAGTTACGGTTCGGTCGACCAAGTCCTATCTGTGGCGAGCCTAGTCGAGCCGAGCTTGTTGAAGAGCTGCGCTGAGCTTCTCTAAAGGTGCTGAGTACCAAGTGATGGGTCTGGAAAGAAAGAGGGACAGCCCCGACGAGTGATAGTGGGATCAGCCCTTTGGTGGACGTTTGGTCGGGGGGCTGACCATCTGGCGGATTTGCTTCTTCAGAGCCGGCAGGTCACGCTCCACGACGGCCCAGACTTCTCCCAGATCGATGCCGAGATAGTCATGAACCAGGACATGCCGCATGGTGATGATCTGTGCCCAAGGGACTTGCGAGTGAGCTTTGCGAAATGTGGCGGTCAGTTTACTGGCTGCCTCGCCGATGATTTGGATGTGGTGAATCATCCAGGTGTGGACTAGTTCGTCCTCTTCGAAGACGCGCCGACCTCGCTTGGCATACCGTTCAATATTCTTAATCGCGTCGAGGATATCCTGCAGACGGTCGCGATCATCCCTCATAAGGCGACGGCATCTTTGAGTACCTCTTTTCGAACCAGGCGGCGGAGCCCGCGCTCGGAGGCAACATCCACCGGCCGTTTCAGCAGTCGCTCCAGGTCGAGAATCAGCGCCGCATGGTCGAGCAAGCTCCGGCCATCCTCCATGTCGACGAGAAAGTCGATATCACTGCCTCGGCGAGCGGTGCCTCTGGCAACCGAGCCAAATATCCGCACCTTTCGCGCTCCGTGACGCGCGGCGATTTGGAGGATTTGGGTTCGCTTGGACTGGAGTAATTGGCGGATGCTCATCACCTATTTCCTGTGCCTAGTCTAGCCAAATCTAGCGGGGAACTCCAGCAATGCGTCTCTCTTGGCTGAAGCCCGAAGGGGCGAGTGTTAAAAGTTGGGTCCCGAGCTTGCCCTGCTCGTCCTGTGCTCGTCGAAGGGAGTTTGCCGAAAGGCCTACCCCCCACCTTAACTCGCTGATGCTATGCGAGCTAGGCAAAGGACTATGAGTAAATGACTCGCTGGTTGGAGGAACTCGAAGGTTAGCCCGCCTGGAGGTCGTGGATCTGGTCGATGAGGCGTTGGAGTTTCGTGACGGCGTGGCGGCGCTGCTCGGGAGTGACATGTTGATCGATGGCCAAGGCCATGGTCTTCGCGGCTTCGCGCAGTTGGCGAATCGCATCTTGATAGGGCGCAGAGGCGGTCTGGTCGGGGGACACGAACATGGCGCGGAGTTCCTGGGCGGTACGTTCGGGCGTTCGTGGCTGATGTAGGAGGGTGAGGAGCTCACGCTGGCGCTGCTGCCGGTAGGCGAGCCAGACCTGTTGTGTATCGGGGAGCGCGAGACTCCACTGACGGATCTGCTCCCGTTGCTCGTTCGTGAGTGGTCCCAACCAGTCTTTCAACCAATCAAGGATGGCCTCGGCCCGCTTGTTCAAACGCTCGGATGCGGAAGTATGGGCAAGGCGTTCAGCTTTGGCGTTGTCCTTCTGTAAAATCGATTCGAACGTACGCACCTGACGGCCGTCCACCGAGGCGAGAAAGACTCCACCGTCCGCTGCGACGCGCTCGACAAGATCGGCGCGCAGACGATCATAGGTGGCATAGGCCCAATCGACATCCGAACCGGTGAGTCCCCGCTCGATCCGCCGACGGATGTCGCGAAGGAAGGTTTCATACTGCGGTAGGGCCTCGTGCCGATGCCGGGCGAGCAAGGGCGTAAGGCGTTGCGCCACATCATGACGCTGGTCTCGGTTGAGGTCGAAATAGTGGTCGAGTTGCCAGAGGATGATTCGGTCGGCATAACGATAGGTGGTGGTAAGCGCGCAGCCGGAAACGAAGACCAGAATCAAAGCGAGGCACCACAGCCTCGGGCGCCGCCATCGTAACACAGTTCTCTTCCCTGTCATCTGGTAGTCCATATCGTACACTCACATGTTCCCAAGCATTGCGGGTTGCTGCAAGGGGATGCTGAGGGGAAAATTGCTGCGCCGAAAGTCTAAGCGACTTGTGTACCGGAAGCCCTCGCGTCAGGCAGCGATTTTAGAATCAACAGGACATCCCCTGCCTCCATTTTCTGTCCTTCGTGCAGATCCCAGAAGTGGATCACCGTCCCACGACGGTACAGACGCAAGACGATGTCCGGCTTAAGCGTCGTGGCGGTGCGGCCGATTTCACTCGGCTCGACGGGACGCTCGATGAGATTGACCCGGCCGCCGGCCGTGAGCAGATCTTGGACATAGTCCATGAAATGCGGATGTCCCACGGCGGCGGCAAGCAGATAGCCGCCGAAGGTCGAGGGGGAAATGATGCCGGTTGCGCCGCCCTGGCGGAACAACTTCACATTTTCTTCTTCCACCGCGCTCACGAGAATTTCCACGGTCGGATGTAAGTGGCGTGCGGTCAAGAGAATCAACGCGTTGGTGTCGTCTCGACCTGCGGTGATGATCACGGCCTTTGCGCGCTCCACGACGGCATACCGCAGCATCGTTTCCTGAGTGGCATCACCATGGAAGGCGACAAGGCCGAGCTCGATCGCGGCCTTGACTCGCTCTTCGCGGGGTTCGATGACGACGAGGCGATCGGGTTCCGTCCCCTTCGCCAGCAACTCCTTGGCTGTCGACCAGCCTGTATAGCCGAACCCACACACAATGATGTGGTCACGTAGTGCTGCCTGGATCTTCGCCATACGATAGCCCTCCCTATACCGGCTCACGACGAGTTGATAGGCGGTGCCGAGAAAGATAAACCAAATAAACAACCGGATCGGCGTGATGAACACGGCATCCACCAGCCGAGCCTGCTGTGAGACCGGCACGATATCTCCGTATCCGACCGTCGTAATGGTGACCATCGCGAAATAGAGCACATCGATCGCGGTCACGTGCTGATCGTAGTTATCCTTCAGCTCGTCGCGCTCGAGCCACAATACAACAAACACGAATGCGAAGAGGGCCAGCACGAGCCCGATGCGGAGCAGCAACGTGCGTCCCGGTCGAAGATCATCACGGGTGAAGAGGATCTGGTTGAAGAGGCGGCGCGATGGAACGGTATCCATGGTCAGGGTACGTCGGATGCAGGACTGATTTTATGATACCGATTTCCACGGACTCGTTCCTAGTGCCGCGCTGCCGGATCGCCATGGGATCGGTGAATCGCGCGATTGGTCAGGTGGGAATGTCGCGGGTGCCGTCGTAGGAGGCGCGGGATTGAAAGGAGAGCTTGACGACGTCCCCGTCCCGGACGGCGGAATCTTCTGTTCCGATCCTCTTATTGATGGTGATGAGCGCTTCTCGGCTCTTGATGTACTGAAGCAAGGCTCCCAGTTGCTCAGGATGCGCTTCAATCAGTTGCTTCACGGTGATCGGACCTGTCACCGGGATTTCGAGCTCACTCTCCTCGACGACCGCGCGTAAGGTTGGACCAAAAATTTGTACCGATACCATTGAAATCCTCAACGAGTTAGCGGGAGTCAGCTCTTCTTACGTTCAGCCGCCTGATAGGCCTCTTGAAGCAGCTGCGCGACATGTTTGACCTGGACCGAGTCCCCTACTCCGTTCTTGAGCTGGATCATGCAAGCCGGACAACTGGTGGCGACCACGTTCGCTCCGGTTTGTGTGATGGCACGGGCTTTTCGTTCGAAGATCTTCTGCGACGTGTCATAGTCCTTGACGACATAGGTGCCTGCGCCACCCGCACACCGATCGGCATCCTGCATCTCGACGAAATTCACTCCGGGTAACGACGATAGCACCTGTCGCGGCGCTTTCGTCACCCCGGCTGCCCGCAAATGGCAGGAGGAATGATACGTGACGCGTTTCGTCGTCCCATCGGCTTTCGCCATCGGAGGGTGTTGCGGCGAGCGGGCGACGAACTCCGAAATATGCATCACTTTCTTGGCCAGTGCTTCGGCTTGCTGCTGCTCTTCTCCATGAGGAAACAAGGAGGGATAGTCTTTCAGCATGAGTGTGCAGGAGGCACAGCCGGTCACGATCGTTTCGTACGGAGCCAAGGACTTTATATTGAATCGCGCTCCCTCGCGCGCCAGGTCGACGTGTCCGTAGGTTTGAACCGGGGTCCCGGAACAACGTTGCGGCGGCAGTGCCGGCTCGACTCCGTGTTTCTTTAACACCTCAATTACGGCATCCCCCACCCCATCATCGAAATAGTTGGCGGCGCAGCCATGAAAATAGGCGACGGTGCGAGTCGGTGACGAATCTGTTCCATCGGGGATCAAATGGGCATATCGCTCGCGCAAGTGGCGTGAAGCGAATCTTGGCAAGACGAGGTCGTGCGGTAAGCGAGCCGTTGAAGCCAAGGCCTTCATCATCGGTACCGTGAGCCGTTCGAGCAGACGTCTGATGAATGGGCGATCCCAGATGGTTTGCGTACCGGCGAGAAACCGCAAGAACGCATCAAACAGGGTTCCCTTCGCTTGAAGCTTGAATATCCACCCGGCCAACCGGTTGGGATGCTCCGCCCGCTTCTGCAGAATCAGGTCCGACACGTCGACACCGGCCGGGCAGATCGTTCGGCAGGATTTACAGTTCAGACAGGCCTCCACGACCCGCTTGGAATTGAGATAACTGTAGTCCTTGGAGGTGACAATCTCGAACCATCCGCGGGCGCTCATGTCCTCCGATTGAAAGACATCGTAGACGGGACAGACTGAATTGCACTTCGCGCAGGTGGCGCAGGATTTCGAAAGTCTGGTGTAGTCGATATGTTCGGTAAACGAGGCTTCGCTCAGCTTGATGCCGGGGTTGAGCACATTTCCCGGGTCGAACGATTGCTTGACCTGAACGAAAAGGTCGTACAGTTCCTCGCCGAACATCTGTTTGACGAACTCGGCACGGACTCGGCCGTCGCCGTGTTCTCCACAGATCGACCCGCCGAAGCGACTCAGGACCGTCGTATGGACGTCCCGATAGGCACTCAGCATTTTTTCAAAATCGCTTCGATCGTTCACGTCCAGCAGCGGAACGATGTGTGCGTTCCCGTTTCCGATATGGCCGAAGATCGCCACCGGGACACGCTGCCCCTGGAAGAAGTCCTCCAGATACCGGATCAATTCGCTGATCCGTTCGGCCGGCACGACGACGTCGTCCACGAAATTGATCGGCTTCTTTTTGGGGTCGAACCGATACAGCGTCGGATACAACGCCTTTCGTGCCTTCCAGAGTTGCTCCCGCCGTTCGGCGTCGAACGCGAGTGTGAGCTCCGACGCCAGCTTGTAGGGCCGACAGATGATGGCCATGGCCCTGGCGCGCTCACGGAGATCGATCTCGAGCGAATCGGCGTCGAGCTCAAGCAGCAGTGTGGCGGCGGCATCGGGCGGAATGCCATGCTTTCCTCGGCCGATCAAGTTGAGCGTATTGGCATCCATGACCTCTAAGGCGCTTGGCTTCAACGTCAGTAATCGTGGCACCGCGTCGCCGACTTCTTCGAGATGTTTGAAGTGAAGGAGCGCGGTCAGCGTGGCCTTGGGCTTGTCCATCAGCGTGAGGGTCGCTTCACTCACGATCCCGAGGGTTCCTTCGCTGCCGACGAATAATTTCGGGAGGTCGAAATAGCCCCGGGCGAGTCCATCGGCCAGTCCGAAGAGATTGTACCCACAGCTGTTCTTACTGACGGTCGGCCGCTTCGCGGCGATAAGGTCTGCGTGGGTCTGCGTCAGCACCAAGACATCACGTAACGCCGGTACCGTCGTGACCAGACGTTCCAGCATCGGATCGTCGAGGGCATAGGAGCGCGCCTCAATCCAGGTTGACGAGGTGAGGCACAGTCGAAGGCTCCGGACATTATCCTTGACGGATCCATAGCGAAGGGTGTGTGGCCCAGAAGAGTTGTTGGCAATCATGCCGCCGAGTTTGCACATGTCTCCACTCGAGGGATCGGGTCCGAATAGTAATCCCCGGGAGCTGAGCTGTTTATTGAATTCGGCCAGCACGATGCCAGGCTGGACTCGGGCCCATTTCTCCTCGCGATTTACTTCAAGCACTCGATGTAGACGCGAGACATCGAGAACGATGCCTGACCCGATGGCAGAACCGGTCAGATTGGTTCCGGCTGCTCGTGGTGTGAGAGGAATCCCTCGTGATACGGCATAGTCCACCGTCGCGGCGATATCCTCCTCGGACTCCACTAGCACGACGACCTGTGGAGGAATACGGTAGATGCTGGCGTCCACGGCATAGGCCGTGAGCGTAGGCCCATCGTCTTTGACCTTCTCCGAGCCCAGCAGTGTCCGGAGGTCCTTCGCGGCTGCACGAGATCGTGTCGGCTGGATCAATGTGGAAGAGGTCGGCATAAAGTATTGCGCATCCTCACGAGCCGACTCTCGAATAATAGAGTCGTTGTCGCTCGTCGTTGGATTCTCCTACAATGGAAGGCTCCATGGAGTCTCCAACGTTATATATCACCCGCTTGTTGCCTCAGCCAGTGCTGAATGCAATCCCTCGGCACTATCGGATGCTTGCCGAACCGAGGGATCGGCCACCGACGGTGGAGGAGCTCAAGCGCGGTTTTGCTCAGGCCGACGCCGTCATCTGTACGCTGACGGATCGCATCGACGTATCGCTACTGTCTCATGCGACGAAGCTAAAAGTCATCGCCAACTATGCCGTCGGCTTCAACAACATCGACCTGCCCGCCGCGACCCAACGAAGCATCGTCGTCACCAATACACCGGACGTGCTGACCGATGCCACGGCCGATTTGACGTGGGCGCTGGTGCTTGCTCTGGCCAGGCGCCTTGTCGAGGGAGACACATGGGTGCGAAGCGGCAGCTGGCCCGGATGGGCGCCGACCCAGCTGTTGGGCGCCGATGTCTCCGGGAAAACGCTGGGCATCGTCGGCATGGGGCGCATCGGCCAGGCCGTCGCGCAACGAGCGTCTGCATTTCGGATGTCGGTGATCTATGCCAGCCGTCATCATGTACGGGCCCCGTCGGACCTCACGTGGGAACGGCAGCCGCTCGATACCGTCCTGGCAGAATCCGACTTTCTTTCGCTCCATGTTCCGCTGACCGATACCACTCATCATCTCATCGGTCAGCGCGAGCTGGCGCTGATGAAGCCGACCGCGTATCTCATCAACACCTCGCGAGGTCCGGTGATCGACGAGGCGGCATTGGTGTCGGCGCTTCAGACCCGAATCATCGCGGGTGCCGGGCTGGATGTCTACGAGCAAGAACCGTCGGTCTCTGCCGGTTTGATCGCCTTGCCGAATGTGGTCCTTCTTCCGCACGTAGGATCGGCCACGATCGAGACGCGCGTTCGTATGGGACTGATCTGCCTCGATAATGTGGCCGCCGTGTTGGGAGGTCGACCGGCACCGAATCGAGTGAACTAAGGAGTGATTGAAGAACGGGGCTGGCCTCTATGATGCATACCGAAAACCGATGTCCTTTCCCCCGTGTTTCCCCTTGAGAGCCGCCAGCCGCTGCGGGACATCATGGAACGAAGGAATCGACTGAAAGGCGTGAGCGGCCTTCTCCCATTGGTCCGCCGCTTCATAGAGCAAACCCAACTCATAGCGAATGGCTTGCCCCTTGGCCCCTTGGCAACGAGGATCAGCCAAGACCGTTTCCAGCCCCAGAATCGCTTGAGCGAGGTGCTGTTCTTCCTTGAGGCAGACCGCGGTCATCAGCGCCGAATCGAGATAGAACACGTCATTGTTCATCGAGATCTGGAACTCTGCCTTGGCTTCCTCATACAATCCCATGTTCTTATACGCCACGCCCAATGCATAGTGCACCTCGTAGTCGAGCGACGCAGCCGGTTCCTTCACGTGGGCTGGTGGAGCCATAGGGGGGGTATTGGGGGTAGCCATCTCAGTTGAGGTCGGCGCAGCAATGAGTTCCGTGGGAAGGGTATCGGGTGATGCCGGACTTTCAGTCTTGTGCATCTGGCTCGGTTGTGATGCGGATGATCTTTCAGCCGACGGAGCCTTGGTTGGTTCGACTTGCAGGGGCCGTGGAGTCTCCTGTGAGGTTGTCGTCACCTGAGGTACCGCTGAGACCTTCGCTGCCGGGTCGGGTGAGGCACTGACCGAAATGGCCTGCGAACCCTGTCGGTTCGAAGCCACATCCGATTCGGCTCTGCTCTTTTCCGGCCCACTGTTCATTGAGAAAGAGATCATGTCGTCTGACACGGCACCGGCAAGCGAGTGTTCTTGATCGTCCTTTCTCCGACCGTTTGAACGAACTGCCTGAACACCGCCAAAATCAGCTCCGCCATTCGTTGATATCGGATGGACGAAGCCCGACGGCGCCTCTACCTCAGATACCTTAGATACGCTCTGAATGGGCACACCCTGTTCGCCCGGAGACCCTTCTTTCATCCTTGCCGCCAGCCGATTCAAGAGCGCTTCATCGCTGGACAACGATCGCACTTTTTCAAAGAGCTCTTCATGCAGGCTTTCCATGCCGGGCTCCGGGTGCATCAACAAGAGCTCGATGGCCTTGGCATACTGCTGTGCGGCTCCCGTGCTATCGCCTTTCTCTTCGAGCAGTTCGCCGTTCAGTTCCAGCATGGGGACGGAGTTCTGGTCGGCGGACAGGAATTCCTGAATCAACGATTCAGCCAGAGCAAGGTCATGTGCCCGCAGTGCAGCCCCGGCCAAGAAGCGATATTCGCCCAATGCTATTTGCACATCACCGCGTTGCAAATGTAACCGGGCCAGGAGTTGGCAGACTTGGGGGTTCCCTGGCTCTCGAGTAAGCATTTGGTTCAGGATCGCTTCTGCGCCGGCATACTGCTTTTCGTCGATGCGACGAACGGCCTCAGCCAGCAGGTCGATCGGTTCCGTCGATTTCTGTGCCGACACGGGGGCGCCTGGTTTCACCGCATTGATCGGTCCGGTATCACCTTTCTTCATGCTCTCCACAAACTGGGCCGCTTCGCT
The DNA here is from genome assembly GCA_037445435.1 of Nitrospira sp. GTDB lineage: Bacteria > Nitrospirota > Nitrospiria > Nitrospirales > Nitrospiraceae > Nitrospira_D. The sequence continues at coordinate 34,693 of JBBIKN010000015.1, forward strand.
GTTCGCAGGATCGATCCTCAGGACGGCGAGATACGCGTCTTTTGCCTCATCGTATCGCCCTTGCGCCGATCGTTCCCGGCCCAACTGGAGATACACCGTGGTCGCTTCGTCCTGCTGGTTTTCCTGGACACAGAGTTCGGCGACGCGCTGCTGCGCGTTGAGATTCGACGGATCATGAAGGACGATCTTTTTGTAAATTTCGAGCGCGTCTTTTCCTCGACGCTCTTTGAGGTAGTACTTCCCGAGGGTGAGGTAATCCTGCACCGCACTGCTGATGAGTCCCCGTTCAACATTCAGATCTCCCAGGTGGCGATAGACTTCGTATCGGGTGGGATCGCACTTGAGGACTTTCTTAAATGCCGCGATGGCCTTCAGGGTGGCGCCTTCGGCTCGAAATGCCGAGGCCGCCTGCAAGAATGCAGAGACGGCTTCCCCGGGAGAGTTGCGCTTCAATTGTAGATCACCGATCGTATTATGAATGGTGCCGTCGGCGGGCGTTTCCGCGACCAGCTTTTTCCATTCGGCTATGGCCGCTTCGTACTGTCCGCGGGAAGCCAGGAGTTGAGCTTGTTGGAGTACTCGACTGCGATCCGGGGGCACAACGATACCTCCACGAACGGAACAGCCAAACGCTAACAGCCCCAATGGGTTTTGTCTAGGAAATGGAAGAATCAGGCAGTGAAACATTCAGATAGAAGCGCCGATCCTCTCGTCGGAGGATCGGCCTTCTACCGAGCCGAACGAAAGAAGTTACGACTTAGGAGGCGGCGATTGCCGATTTGAGCACATTGGCCGCTTGGGGACCCTTGGCTCCTTGTACGATGTCAAACTCGACGTTTTCCCCTTCTTTGAGAGTCTTAAAACCTTCTCCTTGTAATGCGGAATAGTGGACGAAGACATCCTCCCCGCTATCCAGCCGGATAAATCCAAACCCTTTACGATCGTTGAACCATTTGACTGTTCCTTTTGTCTTCACAGAAGCCCTCCTTTTTTCAACATCTACGACTGGTTACGTAGCCGCCCACTCAATCGCCATGCATTAAGACGGAAACTGGATTGGGCAAGAATCCGGCTGCGGGAAGGGACGGGCACCTGAAGGAATGACGCATCGCTCACGGAACCCATCATTTGAGTAAAAAGTCGCGCTGCATGTAACATAGGCGTGATGCCCTGTCAAGCGAATCTTTACGGCGAGGACTTTCTCCTGTGTTTACAGGCGAGAAGGACTCCCCTATAGTGTTCAAAATTTGTCCGACCCAGACATTCTGTGATCCTACGAACACTGCTCGATCGCTACATTTTCACGGAACTTCTCTCTCCGTTTGGTCTCAGCCTCGGCGCACTCTGTTTTGTCATGTTGACCAGGGAACTCTTGCGCCTGGTTGAACTGCTGGTGTCCAAGGGGGTCGGTTTCTGGGCACTCCTCAAAGTGATTGCCATGCTGCTTCCCTCCGGTCTCGTGCTCACGCTTCCGATCGCGGGCTTGATCGCATCGGTCACGGCATTCGGCCGGCTGTCCTATGACAAGGAACTGGTCGCCATGCGTGCAACCGGGCTCAGTCTGTTTCGCCTCTCGCAACCGGTCTTCCTGTTCTCGGTGTGTGTCTTTACGCTGACTTTGGTCTTGTCTCAATGGGGGCAGCCATGGAGTTCCTTGAATCTCAAGAAGGTCGCTCTTAATCTGCTCAAAGATCAGCTTGTTCTGGCTTTGGAGCGAGGGAGCTTCAATGAGCCGATTCCACGCATGATGATCTATGTCCCAGAAGGAGAGCCGGGTCATCCGGCCGAGGGTATCTTCATCTCCGATGAACGGTTGCCCGACGAACCTCGCGTCATCGTAGCCGAACGGTATCACGTCTTTATGGATGCCGCCCATGCGCAGGTTGCGCTTCAGTTGGTCAATGGAGTCATTCACAGCCGACCGCGTCAGGTCGACCAGTATCGGCAGATTGCGTTCGCGAGTTACGACCTCAAGATCGATCTGAATCTCAGCAGCTATTCGGCCACCGAAGAACGTCCGACGTACGAACAGATCATGGCCCGGCTGGCCGAGTCCGGTGGCAAGGATGCCGGCTCGCTTCGTCGTCTGATGGAATACTATAAAGATTTGGCCTTTCCGACCGCTTCGCTTGTATTCTGTCTGCTCGGCGTGCCGGTCGGCATCGTCTCGAAGCGGTCGGGCCGGATCGGTGGGTTTGCCGTCGGTGTGGGCATCATTATCGCGTTTTATATCCTAAATGTCGGATGTGATTTTCTAGTGACAGCCTTGATTCTTCATCCCTTTATGGGAGCCTGGCTGCCGAACATCATATTCGTCGTCATCACCGCCGCACTTTTTTTTAAGATGAGTAGGCAATAGCGTTATGACGATCCTATTCCGGTACATCCTTCGTGAATACGCCAAAATCTTCGGCATGTGCTTTTCCGGCTTGGTGACGATCTATCTCGTGATCGACTTTTTTGAGAAAGTTCGACGGTTCTTGCGCTACGAATCGGGAATCGTCCCGATCCTCACGTACTTTGCGTTGAAGATTCCCTCGATCTCGTTCCAAGTCGCTCCGTTCGCCATCTTAGTGGCGACCTTGCTGACGCTCGGTCTGTTCACGCGCAGCAACGAAATCACCGCTATGCGCAGCTGCGGGATCAGCTTGTTGTGGATGACTTCGCCGTTTCTTCTGTTTGCTTCCGGCGTGTCTCTGATCCTCTTTCTCTTCAGTTCGACCGTCATTCCGCTCGCCTCGGAGAAAGCCGAAGAAGTCCGAGTCCTTCAGATCGAACAAAAACCGGCTCCGGTCACCGTCAAAGCCACCCAGCCCTGGGCCCGCATCAGTGCCGATGGTCTGATGGAAGTCAGTGAGATCGATGTTGCCGGCAAGACTCTTCGTGGTGTTCGGATTTTTTATTTTCGGCCGCCGTTTAAGCTCGATCGGATTACCGAAGCGGCTGAAGCCCGGTATACTCTACAAGGCTGGGTCCTTCTGAACGGGAATCATCGCCGGTTCCATTCGGACGACACGCTCGAACTGACGCAGTTTACGGAACAGGCCATCAACATTCCTTTGATTCCCGATGATTTCTCTTCTTCACTGGTGGGGAACTCAGAAACCATGACGTTTCGAGAAATCCAAAATTACCTCGCCCGCTTTCGGCACGAAGGGTTTTCGTTCGCCCGTCTGCTGACGGACTACTATGGTCGTGTCGCATTCCCCCTAGTGACGATCGTGATGGTGCTCGTCGGGATCGCGTTGAGTTTGCGACGAAGCGGCGTCCGCGGCGGAAACATGGCCGTGGGTATCGGACAAGCGTTCATCATCGGATTCTGCTATTGGACTACACACTCCGTCGCCATCGCACTCGGACGAGGAGGAGCGTTGGCTCCTCTGCTTGCCGGCTGGATGGCCAATGCGCTGTTCCTGAGCTTCGCACTCTACCTTTTATTGAAAGTTCGGCATTGAAGAGAGGTTTCCTAGTTGACTGCACATCGGTCTTCCGGTAAGAAAGGCGCCGGGGGCGCCCATACCCATAGAGGAGGGAGAAACATGGCCTCGCGCGTGGTAATTACCGGTCTCGGGGTGGTATCTCCCGTCGGGATCGGCGTCAGCGAATTCTGGAAGGCGGCCCTGGCGGGTCGCTCGGGGGTTACTGCCATTCCTTCCTTAGGGTGGTTTCCGATGGCCGGCTATCGTTCCCGAGTTGCCGGGCAAGTCCACAATTTCTCACCGGAGCAGTATTTGTCGGCGACGCAAGCGAGCCGCGTGGATCGTTACGCACAATTTGCCTTGGTCTCTACGAAAGAAGCGCTCGCCGATGCCGATCTCAGTATGGCCAAGGAGGCTCCCCATCGCGTCGGCGTTATTGTCGGGGCTGGCATGGGCGGAATGGTGATGGGAGAACGTGAAATCACACAGCTCTTTAAAACTCAACGACCGCATCGTGTCCATCCCAATTTCATTCCGACGATCACGCTGAATTCAGCCTCGGGTATCGTCGCGATGGCCCACGGTGCCAAGGGACCGAACCTCACGATCTCGACCGCTTGCTCCTCCAGTGCCCATGCCCTTGGTCAAGCCCTGCAATGCATTCGCAGCGGTCAGGCCGATGTCATCATCGTCGTCGGAGCCGACGCCAGCATCACTCCGTTGGTCTTTGCCGGATTCTGTTCATTGCGTGCCCTGTCCAGCGAGTTTAACGAAGCTCCTGAACGAGCCTCGCGCCCTTTTGATCGACGCCGCGATGGATTCGTCATGGGCGAAGGAGCTGCCGCATTAATCGTGGAGTCATGGGCGCACGCCAAGAAGCGGAAAGCGAGAGTCTACGCTGAACTTGCCGGTTATGCCGCCACCAGCGAAGCCTATCACATGGTCATTCCTCAGGAAGATGGTCAGGAAATCTGTACCACCATGAAAATCGGTCTGGACTCGGCCGGTATCGGGCCGGATCAGGTCGATTATATCAATGCCCATGCGACCTCCACGACGATCGGTGATGCCGTCGAGACCAAAGCGATCAGGAGCCTGTTCAAGAATCGCGCCGACAAAATCGCCGTCAATGCCACGAAGTCACTCATCGGGCATACGTTGGGAGCCGCCGGCGCCATCGGCGCTGTGGCGACGACCCTCTCAATCCATACCGGGCAAATTCATCCCACAGCGAACTACGAGGAGCCAGACCCAGCCTGCCGATTGGATGGAATCCGACGTACCGTCCAAGAACGAAAAGTTCGGTACGCCCTCTTGAACGCATTCGGATTCGGCAGCAACAATGCCACGGTCGTCTTTAAAAAATTCGTGGCGTAAGAATGATTGAACGACATCGAGGCCCCCTCGCTGAACTCACATGCGAACAGCCTTATTCCACTTCAAGGAGTAGCCATAATGACTGAATCGATCGATCCCGCGATTACCTCGAAAATCATTCAGGCTTTAGCCACCTATCTGAAGCGAGACCCTGCATCGATCACGGAGTCTCATCATCTCCGTGATGATCTCGGCCTCGACTCGGTGGCGATCATCGAACTGCTTTTTGAGATCGAGGAACGATTCAAACTTCAAATTCCGGACCAAGACCTCCCGGGGTTGAGTACGGTTGGTACCGTGGCCGCCTATGTCCAGCGGCGGCTCGCTGAACCGAAGACTGAGTCCAAGCCCGAATCGGCCAAACCCACGACTGCGGTAAGCAAGTCGAAATCGGTCAAGCCGACCACGGCCAAGACCGCTTCAGCCAAGTCCCCTTCGACCAAGAAAACGGCGTCAGCAAAGTCGGTCTCCTCCGGAAAACCCAAGAAGGCGTCTGTCGGTAGGTCTGGGAAGAAGAAAGTCGCGGCCCGATGAGCAAGCCTCAACTGCCTTCTCCCATCACATTGGCTCAGATCCACGAGGTTGTCGGAGGGACGATTCACGGCGACAGTCAGACTCCGATCTCCAGCTTAACGAGCTTGGCTGAAGCCGATCCAACCGCGTTGTCATTCGTGACCAACGACAAAATGTCGAAGGCGGCGAGCACGCTCTGCGTAGCCGCGCTCCTGGTTCATCGGCATTTGCCTGATCTCGCTGTGCCACAAATCGTCGTAACCAATCCCCTATTGGCCTTTGCACGTGTCGCACAGACGTTTTTTGTTCGTCCGCAGGCTCCTCGAGGCATCTCCGAACCTGTGATGCAGGGCGTTGATGTGCGGATCGGAACAGCCCCTTCTATCTGGCCTTTTGTCACGTTGGGTGACCGGGTGACGATCGGCAATCGCGTTACGCTTTATCCGGGAGTCTTCGTAGGATCGGATTCAACGATCGGGGACGATTCCGTTCTCTATCCCAATGTCGTCGTTCGCGAGGGCTGTTCACTCGGGGCGCGGGTGATCGTCCACAGTGGAACCGTGATCGGAGCCGACGGGTTCGGCTATGTCCAGCATCAAGGCCGTCATCATAAGATTCCGCAACTCGGCGGCGTAGTCATCGAAGACGATGTTGAACTGGGAGCCAATGTGACAGTGGATCGTGCGACGTTCGGGCGGACTTGGGTCAAGCAGGGCACCAAAGTCGACAATCTCGTCCAGATCGCCCACAATGTCACAGTGGGCGAGCACTGCATCCTTGTGGCGCAGGTCGGCATTGCCGGCAGCACAACGATCGGCCATCACGTGATGATCGGCGGCCAGGCCGGGCTTGCTGATCATCTCACCATCGGTGATCAGGTCATGATCGCGGCCAAAGCCGGAGTCAATCGAAGTATTGAATCCAACCAGGTAGTAGGCGGTATCCCGGCTATGCCGCGTGAAAAAGCGCTACGAATTCAAGGAGGGATTTTCCAACTTCCTGAAATGAAAGAATTGGTCCGTAATCTAGAACAGCGCGTGGCGACTCTTGAAGCGGAGTTAAAGAAGCCGTCAGGTCGGGCTTCCCGATCGAAAGCCGCGCGTCCTAAAAAGCGCTAAGACTTCACTTTTCTGGCTTTTCTACTTTGATCACTCTCCGCCATAAGAACAGCCTCGCCCAATAGAATCCGGCCCAGGGCATCAAGAGGGCTGGAACGAGGCTTACACGGCCATAGGCAGAGGCCGCAATGGTACCTCCGATCAATATCATCACCCCCAGCACATACGCGAGTGGAACGAACTGACGTCCCGGATGTTCGATGGTCGTCGCGTCCGACCTTTTCTTGAGCTTTCCTCTCTGCCGATTCAGCCCTTCTTTCATGCGGGCTGCAAGAACTTCTGGGAACGCCCGCAAGAGGTATCGTTGATAGAGCGTCTGCACCGTGCCTAGGCCGACACCGGACATGAATAACCCGGAACTTTGATAAAAGGTGTCCCAGCTATAGCTGTCAGTGGCGAGCCATTGGTACCCCAGACCTGCTACGGCGCCGATCACACAAATGAGTCCAAGAAGGCCGGAAGGCAGGAGGATGTATGTCTTCACGTACTCCTGGGCTTGCTGCATGGTGTGCTGCGGATGGCGAACGTTGATGAGCTTCGGCACGTGATTGCCTTCGTAATGATCAAGACACTAAGAGTCCGCGCCATTATAACCATCTGGCTCTCCACAGCAAAGAGTAGAACCTATCTCAAAATTGGAAGGCGAGACTCTATCGGTTTCCTTTGAGCGTCACCGCATCAACGAACGGCGTTATTTCCAAGGATTCTGTATGCGGCTCGCTGTTGATGCCTGTGGCCAACGTGGGTTCCTCATCGAACATCGATTTTGAGATAGGTTCTAGAAGAAGAACCCCAGAACGATTGATTTCAAGCAGAGGGGGCCATGTAGGGTCGTGACGGGCATTGTTTTGTCCGGGATCGTCCACGGCTACGAAGAACGCAATGGGCGGCGGTGATAGGACAACTAACGAAAAGATGTCGATGCTGCTCTGAAAAATTCGGAGTAGGATCTGGAATCGAGAAAAATAGTCAGTGGGGCCTTCGTCTCTTCTATTTGTTCACAGAGCACGTATTCTTTACCTCGACTGTGTGAGGTCGCGAGTTCTTCCTACATCGCAACTTTATTCTGGTTGGTGAAACGGCCGGTCGGTGTCCGTCGTCGTGCCGATATCGGTGCCAGCGTCTGATGGTTTCAACGAGGTGATCTTCGCGTCCAGCACTCCTTGCAGTGTCAATGCCACTGCGTCAAGACTTTCGAGCAACGAGGTGAAAGAATCGGAAACGGCAGTCGGCATAATGAACGTTGCCGGTTTGGGTGAGGCTTCCGAAAATGTGATGCGCCCGACTACGGGAGGGTTGAGAACCTCCGCGATCGATACTGATGGCGTGCGGCTCAAATCAATCTCACAAGAACCATGCCCTTCATATTCCTGCTGATCATCCATGCGTATGACTGGGCGCAGAGGATAGCAGCTATTCACCTTGGTCACCGTTCCCACCTCTCCGGTCGTCAATCGCACCGTTGTTCCAAGCGGGTAAACAGAAAATTGCTCCACGAGTGACTTCAGGATTTCTCGAGGAAAGGTCTTTCGTTCTACGACCAGAAGTTCCTTGACCGCTTCGTGCGGAAGCAGACGACGACGATAGGGACGCTCGCTCACCAATGCATCGAATACGTCGACTACTCCCAAGATCAGAGCCATTTCACTGATCGCTCTTCCCGCCAATCGATTGGGGTATCCCTGTCCATTGAAACGTTCATGAGCCTGGCGGGTGACGTGTGCCAACCAGTGATATGCCGGTCCGCACGCTTCAAGAACCTGATAGCCCAGTTCAGGGTGCCGTTCGATCAACGAACGCTCGTCCCGGGTCAAACGGCCGGCCTTGGTGATTAAGGACTTTGGCACGGTAAATAATCCAATATCATGGACAAATCCGGCGAGCGCCAATTGGTGCAGTTCTTCCCCGTAGTAGCCAAGGCCGATCCCTACCTTCGTTCCGAGTATGGCGACATTGATCAGATTGGTGATCAGTGGTGATCCGGACGGCCCTGCCAGTGCTTCCACCACCAGCTCATCGTTGTTCTGGAGCGACGAAACAACGTCTCCGGCAAGAGCCTCAAGTCGTTCTAGCGATATCGATCGATGTTCCTCGACGGCGGTCGCGATCTCGTCCAATGCCGCTTCTGCCTGGTGATACCAGTTCGTCACGACATCACCCCTGTACCCATAGTATCTCGTCGACACAACACTTCATTCGCGATCCTTTCCACGAACGATCGTCTGATCTGATGGGTTCCCTCAACACGTCCGAAGTAGAGACACAGATCGCACAGTGAGTTGATCAATCGACATACACCGCCCGTGCGATGATAGATGGAGGAAATCGCACTCGATGAGAATATCGACAATGCGCCCCCGGCAGCAGCGAGGCGAGCAAGAATATAGGCTTTCGTCTCGACGCGATCCAAATATTCGATGTGGTATTGAATGGCGACTCGCTGGGCGAGCTGAGGAATGCGTGCGATGCGTTCCCGTAGTTCCGGCTGTCCTAAGAGCACGAGTGTGACGAGGAACCGGTCGTTTAACTGAAAATTGCTGAGGAGACGCAGCTCTTCAAACAAGCGGTCATGTTGGATGGCCTGGGCTTCATCCACCACCACAACCGTGTCGACTTGTCGATGGTAGTTGGCAAGGAGTTGATCATTCAGGCGACGCAATTGCTCGACGCGTGTCCCGTGGGGATCCAATCCGAGTTGAAACAAGATCTCGCCGAGAAATTCATCCCCGGAGATCGTTGGATTAGATACGAGTCCGATCTCATATCGAGATCGAGGAAGTTTGAGAATCACTGCACGACTGAGGAGCGTCTTCCCACTTCCGATCTCACCGGTCAGTAACACGACCCCTTTACGGGCGTGGATGCCGTAGAGCGTGCGTTCCATTGCCGCTTCGTGTTTGGCCGACGGCACATAAAAGTTCGGATCCGGCACATTTTCAAATGGGCGAAGACGCAGTCCCCAATGGGACTCGTAGGCCGAATCGTGGGTCAAACGATGATCTTGCACCGTATCAATAAGTGGCACTTATGTGTCCTTTTCGTTTGAACATTCCAACCAAAAGGCCGGCTACACAACTTATTCAATGAGGCAGTACGTCTCGGATGGCCATACGCTCCATCCGTCCACTTTCCACCCATTCCTCAATCCCCTTCACGCTCTGACTCAGACGTGAGTGGATCGCGTCATAGTTTTTGGCACTCACTACCACATGGTGCTGCGCCACGATCGTGAGGAAGCTATGCAATCCCATAAAAAACACCATCGCATGGGAGGCGTTGACCTGTTGAGCGGCGGACCACAGTTGCGCAACACGTTCAACAATATTTTGCAAGTTGAAGGATGATGGGCCGGGGATGACGCGAGCATTTTTGAGGGTCTGAAGGATGGTCGTCAGATGTGACAGCTCTTGCCGAACAACTTGGAGAAAACCCTCATCTCCTTCGGCTGACCGGTCAAGAAACTCCTGAATGGAAGCGAGATTGCAATGTTCCACACCGCGTCCCATCAATCCTTCGGCCTGGACCATCATCGTCTGAATCAAATTGCGCTGGAATGGGCCGGGATCCGTGCGTTGATCTTGCAGTCGACGTAGCAATGCCAGAAGCTCTTTCGTCGCGATCATCGGGGGGGATTCTTTGTCGGAAGCCGGTGTAGGCTCCGCATTAAAAGTCACACCCGTCGCTCTGGTGAGGGCTCCCTGAATGTGTCCCAGCTGCTTGCAGAGTGCGATGAAGTCATCGGTGGAGATTCGTGCGGAAGGGTCTTGGACGGCTTCAACAAAAGGAAGGGCCGAGAAACTAGCCCGCTCAACATCATTCAGGTTGAGTGTGGCTGCGGATCCCCCGAGGTTTGTAATGCCAATCTTGATCGTCTGAGCCAAGGCACGATGGCGCTCGAAAGGGGGGGATTGCTGTAGTTCATCGAGCGCGACGTGTATTTGCTGGAGCCATTCCTGTGCCTCATGAACGAACAGTTCTACGAGTTCTTTTTGGAATGCATCTTCGGTTTCAACGGACATAGCTTTCGGTCTTTCACTATGGACTCGACTATCGAAACGAAACGCTCCCGGTTGGCAGGCTCAGGATTGCACCCTCCCACTTCCTAGTTGAGACGCTAATCCTGCAATCTCACTTAGCTTGCGTGCCATTTCCTCAAGTCGTTTTGTGGCACTTTCGGCGGCTTGTTCGGCTTCCACCACTCGTCGAGCAAGCATTCCATTGCGGTCTCGCTCGTCGGTCAGGAGTCCCTCCAGTTCCTGAACTCTTGCCGCGACTTTCTCCAATTCGTGAAGTTGTCTCATCGTCTCCGACCCCTTCCGTCGTTCTTCCGAAAGCTCTACTTCCAGGTTCTGAATTTTCTGGCGAAGGTCGGCCTCCTGTCGCTCAACGCTCACGAGCTGTGCTTCCACCTCTCTTGCCTTGATTGACACCTGCTCCAAATCCGCTAGTTGTTGCACCAGTTGCTCTGCCGCCGCTTGTTCGGTATTGAGTGCGGACTCCAGTTCCGCAATTCGGCTCGAAGCCTTCTGCCAATTCAAGGCCTCCTGTTTGAATACACTGACTGCCTCCTGTTCCGCCTTGAGCGCAGATTCCAGTTCCGGGATTCTTGATACTTGTTGCTCAATTTTGGCGAGTGTCTCCTGAAGATCGCTCGCACGTTTGCGCTCGGCTGCCAACTGCATTTCGCTCTCCTTGGCTTTGGAGAGCTGCTCAGTGAACTCGGACAGTCGATTGGTCAGCTCTTCGGAGCGAAGCCGTTCTGTCCGCAACTGTTCTTCAACCTCTTTGAGTTTGCCAGCCTCCTGGTGCAGACTTTGCTGTTGGTCCGATATCGGCGTCGTTTTCTCAATGGGGGCTGCAGTAGGAGCGGGACCCGACTCTCCGACTGCGGCTGGTGCCGGTTCTTGCCGCTTGGCTATCAGCTCGAGGACTCGATCCTTTAGGGAGGTGCCTTGAAATGGCTTCTTCAGGACCCCGTCCGCGCGACAGGACTCGGCTTGTTTCGTCACTTCATCGTTCACGATTCCGGAAATAAGCAGTACGGGGGTTGCCGAGAGGGTCACGCTCCCACGGATAAATGCACATACTTCATACCCGCTCCTATCCGGCATGATGACGTCAGACACCACAACATCCGGACGTTCCTTTGCGAGATAGGCCAATGCTTCTTCTCCGTTTGCCGCGAGAGTGACGCTGAGGCCGGCTTCGGTCAACAGTCGCTCAGCCACTTTGCGAACTGCGATGCTGTCATCAGCTAGTAAGATCTTCGGCATGCCTGCACCTTTCGTCCATCCCAAGATACGGGGAATCGTCACACAGTCGAGCCCAAACGTGATATGGAAAGAATCGGGACCTCATCGAGACCGTTCGTATAACTGCCTTCGGTCGGCAAATCCTGTCTTTGATATGTCTGAAGTGCCGCAGGATCACAGGAATGTAGAACGGGAATCTCTTCATCGATGCACATGGCTATCTCTCCGAGGACATGTTTCACCCGCAGGCATAAGGGATTGCTCCCTTGCACCGTAAGATGAAGGAAGGCGGCCAGGTCGAATACCGGTAGAACGGTCTTCTCCTGACGAATGACCGCCGTGACAAAAGGGGTTTGACTGAGGATCGGGATAGGTTCATGCCACTGGGAAATACCGGATACGTCCATTATCTTCACTGCCAATCGCCTCCCCCCTACTGAAAACACTAACAGCTGCCATGATTGACGTGTTGTGTCTGACCGATGTTTTTGACTGGACCTCAGCATCCCCGGCTATTGTTCACCGAAATCTTCGAATCGGTCGCATAGCGAAGGGTGTTTCCTTGCCCTCCACTGCCCGACGTATGCTCACGAAGAACCCACGTTGTATTGAGCACCAACGCAATACTTTGTGCGAAGAGGATCATTCCGTGGTACCAGTGTCGTTCCGGTCCACGGAACTGCATAGGAAGGGGAAGGACTTGAGACTGTTGGAGTTCAAGAAGTCCCTCTACCCTGGCGACCTGAATGCTCCCACGCGCGTCTCGTTCAGAGAGTAGCACGACATGGGCGGTCGGCCCATCCTGATCATTCCGAATATCCAATCGCTCGACCAGATTGATGGCACGATACGTCATTCCTTGAATCGTCGGATCTTCAATGTTTCCGCAATCATCGAGCGTCAGCAACCCACATACAGACTCGGCCTCCAATGCCAGATGCCGTCCGCCCAATGTGACGATGAGAAATCGTGATCGAGAAACCGGCGATGCAGTTTCCGTCATCGATTCACGGACGCCCATGCCATGGCCTCTCTGTCCATTCTCTGTAACAAGTCGAATTTCGTCAATTGATACGAATATTTCCGCAAGGTTACTTTCGCAGAGCCGGAGCCTTTCCAAGCCATCGTTCGACCTCCTGCAGCAACATCCGCTCTTCTACAGGCTTAGAAATATACGAATTAGCGCCGAGGTTCATCGCCATCTGCCGATGCTTGTCTCGAGCCCTTGTCGTCATAACAACCAGCGGTGTGTGTCGAGTTTCCGGACGACTTCTGAGAGCTTGAATAACTTCAAATCCATTCAGTTTTGGCATTTCGAGATCTGTGAGGATCATCCGATAGTCGATCATCGATGCCTTTCGGAGCCCATCTTCTCCATCCACCGCCGTATCGAACACATATCCAGCCGACTCCAACATTTTCCCGACGAATTTGCGAATACTTAACGAATCGTCAATGAGAAGCAGTCGCGCATCTTGCGCCATATTCGACAGCACCTCTTCTCGTGGGAAGGACTGATCCGGAAATGGTGCGGTCTTGAAATAGCTAGACCCTGCAGTCGATTCCTTTGTTCTTCTCAATGTCAAGCGGGAGGGATCGAGGACGAGAACGACCCGTCCTTCCGTATCAATGGTCGCGCCTCCGAAAAACGAATGCTCAAACGGCTTCAGTGAGCCGAGTGGCTTAATGACGATTTCTTGGCGACCCAACAATTCGTCCACCGCTAACCCCATCAGCGATCCTCCTGTCCGAACGATCACGACCGGCATGGTCCAATCGATGCTTTCGGGTTCTCGACAGAGGATGTGACGGAGAGAATGTAATTCAATGACTTGTTCGTCGATTCGTAACAGCTTACGATTACCTTCCTCACGTATTAAAGACAGTGTGGGCATGGTGACTTCCTGAATGCTTAATAATGGGATCGCATATTTCTCGGTGCCGGCTCGTACGAGCAACGCTGTCGCGATGAGGAGGGTGAGAGGGAGATTCAAGGTAAATTTGGTGCCAACACCGGGTTCAGATTCCACATCGATATGCCCGTTCATACCTTCAATGACTCGTTTGACCACATCCAGTCCTACACCTCGACCTGCTTGGTCCCCTACTTTGTCGGCTGTGGAGAAACCAGGCATGAAAATCAACTGAAGGATGTCCGCATCCGACATTGCTGACATCTGTTGTGGTTGTGCTAGCCCAATGTTGAGAGCTTTCTCCCGTATTTTCCCCAAATCCAACCCTGCTCCGTCGTCTTCTACCTCGATGGTGATTGAATTCCCACGATGGGCTGCATGGAGGTAGACTGTTCCCATGGCCGGTTTGCCCTTCGCGATTCGATCGGCCGCCGGTTCGATACCGTGATAGACCGCATTTCTGACCAAATGCACCAATGGATCGACCAATCGTTCCACTATTGCGGCATCAACTTCCGTCTGCTCACCTGATGTCACCAAAGACACTTCCTTGTTGGAGTCTCGGGCGACTTCTCTCATGGCCCGACGAAACCTCGTGAATGGTGTACCGATGGGAACCATGCGGGCACGGGAGACTTCGTCTCGCATCAACAGGGTCAATTGTTGCAGTTGACTCATCTCGTCATAAGCTCTTTGAATGGACTCATCCAGTTGTGACATTGACTCACTGATATCGGCGGTGACCTCGCTGATACGCCGAGCCAAAATATTGAAATCGTCGTACTTATCTAGCTCAAGGCTGCTAAAATCACTGAATACGGGAAGTCCTTGACTCACAGGCGCCGTCGAACTAGCAGAAGATTCCTGATAGCTAAACGTGTGTTTGTCACCAAAGGATTGAACTGAATCCACCAAGCGATTTTTGGATCCCAATACTTGTTGGGACAGTTGTTCCAGAACCCGCAGTCGTTGTTCCAATCTACCGCGTCCAATGACGAGCTCTCCGACGAGATTCATCAGTCGCTCGAGCCGCACATAACTGACACGGATATATTCGTGTTCCTCATGAGATGCCCCATGTAAAACTCTATCACCCTGTGCCCGCTGCTCATCACTCTCAGACTGTTCTGTCGTTACGGGACTAGCGGGGGCATCCGGTGGGTGTGTGGGCGATGTTTCGCTTGCGGAATCAGGCTCTAATCGTCTTAGCTCGGTTCGCGCCGCATCAAATCGTCGTCTCAAGTCTTCCACATTGTTGAGATCTCTTCGCGTGAGTGCTCGTACGACATCGATTGCTTGAAGCATCAAGTCCGTATGCTCAGGTAACACTCTGAAGTTCTCGTCTCGCACCGCCCCCATGAAGTCTTCGACATAATGGACAAGGTCGCCGATCGATCGAAATCCAACGGTGTAGGCAGAGCCTTTCAAGGTGTGTGCATTTCTAAACAGTTGGTTAATCAGTTCTTTGTTTTGCGGCTCCTTGTCTAACCTGAGAAGATTGGCTTCCAGCCGCTCCAGGTATTCCTCCGCCTCAGGGATAAAGTAGGAGAGCACTTCCGAGTCCAAATTTGGAATCAAGTACCGATCGGATATGTCTGTGGCTCGCACTTCTGTGCCGACCACGGGCTCATGTTGAGGAAAATCAGAGCAAGGCAAATCTGTATGATCTGCCGATGGGGGAAGAGCCGTTGTACCCTTAGCCACCTGGGCGAGACGATGGAGCAGAGGTGGGATGTCCTGCTGAAGTTGCGGAACATTTAGTGGCTCATGCCGGAGAATGAGCCGGATAAGTTCAGTCGCCTTCGCCAGCATGTCGAGAAAGTCCTCGCTGACAGGAAAGTGTTTTTCGTGAACCGCGACCATGCAGTCTTCCATCGGGCGAGCGACATCTCCAATGACTTGGAAGCCGACGGTGTATGCTGAACCTTTCAGGGTATGTACGGTACGAAAAAGCTTGTCAATCGAGTCCGCATCATCCTGCTTGTCTCTAAGAACATGAAGCAACTGGTCAATAGTGCGCAGATGCTCCTCAGCCTCGGAGATGAAGTAGGATAGAATTTCAGCGTCGAGTCTCGGCACCACGTAGTCAACGTGAACTGGTGACTCGGACGCTGTCGCAAAACCTGTTCCTCCTCCTCGTTGTTTAATCGATGTCCAACAGCGTTCGATGGCCTCCGCATCCTCCGCACCGTTTTGCCCGATGGTGCGAACGATTACCCGAAGACGTTGCGTAATGTTCCGCATCAAGTCTACCGTGTGGCCCCATCGGGCCGTAGGAACGGACGTCGTTTGTTCAAGTAACGTCTCAAGATATTCGGCAAGCTGAGCGACTCCGCTAAAGCCATACAAGGCTGCGGCTCCGCAAATACGGTGAGCGATAATGTATTGGTCGGTAAGGTCGTTGGGGGTGGGAATAGCACCGTCGGGAGGATGCAATGCCTTGGTCAGTGCATCCAACCCATCCGATGCTTCGAGGACAAAAATGCTGATGAGATTCCGCCTGTCGAACTCCGAGCTCATCGGTCTCTCTTCAGAAGGCTTTCCTCGCCCTGAGGATGAAGAAGATTCTCAGGTCAGCTTAAATTGTGATACCGAACTAGTCAGACCCTCAGCCAACGTCACCATGTCTTCTACCGTCGCACGCGTTGAATCGGTGGCCTTTTGTGTCGCCACGGCGCCTCCGGTAAAGTCTTTGATTGAGCGTCCGACCTGATCGGTTGAAACCGATTGTTCTGCCGCTGCCGCCGCAATGCTTTGGGCCAGTTCTGCACTCCGCTGAGCAATCGTCGATATCTTCTTGAACACATCGCCCGTCCGCAAGGCGGAAGCCGACCCGGCCTCGACCGCCTGAGTTTCATGCTCCATGGCTACGACCGCCTGTTGCGTTTCGCTCTGGATGACTTTCACGAGGTCCGCAATTTCGCGGGTTGCTTGTGACGAGCTCTCCGCGAGTTTCCGCACTTGATCGGCGACAACGGCGAACCGTGCTCCGGCCTCGCCGGCACCGGCAGCCTCAATCGCAGCGTTTAAGGCCAAAAGATTGGTTTGATTCGCAATATCCCGAATGGTCGATACGATTTGTGAAATTTCCAATGAACGGTCACCGAGCGCCTTGACTTGTTTCGACATACGTTGCACCGCCAATTGAATGCGCTGCATATCTTGCACGGTTTCTTGCACGGCGAGGCGGCCGTCTTCTGTGGCCTTTAAGACTTGACGGGCTGCTTCTGACGATGCTCCTGCAGTCTCGGTTACTTGGCGCATCGATGACGCCAGCCGTTCGATCGCATTGAGCGCCTTGATTGATTCATCGGCTTGATGCCTGGCGGTTCCGGCCATCTGTACAGCATTGTCTCTCAGTTTGCCCGCCGAGGCGTTGACACGGTCTGCGGCCTGGCGGACTTGTTTCATCAACTGCGAAAAACGCTGGATCATGAGATTGAATCCATCAGCCAGATTTCCGAACATATCGGCCGTCACTTCACCGCGCTTGGTCAAATCCCCTTTCCCGACATCGGATACCAGTACGAGGAACTGCACAAGTTGTTTTTGCATCCTATCCCGCTCTTCTTCCGTCGAGACAAGCGCCGTGATGCGATCCAACATAATGTTGAATGCTCTGGCCAAATGACCGACTTCATCGTCGCTTTCCAGCCTTGCGCGGGCCTGCAGGTTGCCCGCGGCGGCCTGTGTTGCGATGTCGGCCACGTGGATAATGTCTCTGACCATGCTGCGCGCGAGGTAGTATCCGATTGCGATGGCAAGGAGAAGTGCCGCAATTGCTCCGCCGAGCATAACCTTCGTCAAGTAGACGGCCATGCGCTGTCCGCTCTCGTTCAATTCGCTAGCGAGGTCTCGAATGAGTTGTGCCACCCATTGGAATCGCCATATCGACCGGCCATGCCACAACGCTACTTCGGTTGACAGGACCGTAGTCCCTAGTTCCCTCATGGACTGTCTTTGTTCATCCGTGAGCGATGGATCAAAGCTATCGTTCAATGCTCCGACCGCACTTTCTGCCGACGTGAAGTATTCTCTCAATGTAAAAAGGAGGACATCCAACTCTTGTCCATCGCGACGCCCGTCCAAGGTCTCGTGCGTCGCGAATGGCCGATAGGTCTCCAGCGGCGTCAGGGTGCGCCTCTTCAATTCGGCAAGGGGAATGATGGCCTCGTCGAAATCACTCTTTTGTTTCCGGTCCGCGACACTCAACAAGGCATTGTGATAGAGGCTGAGGTTGGCGCTGCTTACCGCGACATGCGAAACTCCCACTGTTGATTCGTCGTAAATGGAACGTAACTGCCGCTTCAGCTCGCTGAGACCCATCAAACCGATCAGACCAATTGCCATCATGCCGACAACGATGATGGAAAACCCTAGAAGGATTTTGTGCAGGGCTTTCAGATTTTTAAACCATGCACGGGGCGACCATTTCCATGTCTTCCTAACCTTCGCCATGACTATCCTCCTGCTCACATCTTGTGATAGGGCGTACCATTATGAGCACCGCGTTCCACAATCTGACGTTATGGGCTCCGATCATCGGCAGTATTCTCAATTGATGACAAAAGTCGCGACATTTCTAATATGGCGCTCGGTTTGTTGCCGGCTTTGAAGAACAGAGAAATCATGGGGTGTCTCGTGGCCGTCGGATGAGCCGAGGACGCCATGAGATCGTCAGAGTGGACGATGCGAATTTCTGGTATATCCTCGACTAGGATGCCGACCTGTTCAGTGTCATGGCGGACCACCACCGCATATTTGGGAGTAGCGGAAGTGGATACGTGTAAAGTTGGTCTCAAATCTACAAGGGGGATGATGGTTCCGCGCAGATTGGTAACACCGATCAGCGCCGCAGGCATTCCTGGCACGGGTGTGATCGACTCCGGTTCGAAGACCTCGCGAACTTGGCGTAGGTCTAAGGCGAACGTTTCTTCTCCCAAGGTGATCAGACAAACTTTCAATGATTCTATAGATTTCGTCTGTTCGGGGACTGAATCCGAATGAAGGTGAGGCAACTCACTAATGGATAGCATTGTCTTGCGGCCCCTGGCAGTACCGGCGTTCTCAGCTCAATGCAAGCTTCACCGCCTGCAGGAGCTCCTCCGATTTGAAGGGTTTCACCACGTGTCCGTTGGCTCCCTGTTGCTGACCCCAGAATTTGTCGCTTTCCTGCCCTTTCGAGGTGCAGAGCACAATCGGAATGTTCTTGAAGCGAGCGTCGCTTTTCAGATCCCTGCACGCCTGAAATCCATTTCGTCCCGGCATGACGACATCCAAAACAATAAGGTCCGGTTTTTCAGAGGCGACCTTGTCCTCCAATCCATCGGCATTGGAGAACGATACAACGCTGTGTTGGGCAGCCTTAAGATAAGACTCGATCAATTGCAGTTCTGCGTAGGAGTCATCGACGACCATGATTTTGCTCATACCCCCCCTTTCTCTCTTCGAGAGATATCCACGCTGTCATCAAGCGTACCGGTGTCACCACACTGATGGCACACATCAGTTCTCGCTCTTCTGCTTCATGGTGCATGCCAGTGAGCGCGCGATCGCTTCTCGTGATACCGGGACATACTGGACATGTCACGTCAGGATATTCGGGATACGTTGCGAGCAGTACGGATTTGCCATTGACGACCATCAGTCTCGTGTAGCGCCGCTCTCTTTTGTGAGTGGCCAGAACGAGTGAACATATCGAATGACGACACAGAACCAGGCCCCACGATCAGTCGCGACACTCTCACGTCCAAGGCATTCTCGCTTGCAAGGCCGTTCGCGTTGTTTTTATGCAGTGTAGCGACTTGCTGATGGTTGGCAAGAAAACGGTGAATATCGGCATCCTCCAAGGATCTGGTGAAGGGCGATATCAATGCATGACCAGTATTGAGCGGATCTGTAGATAGCACATCATCTGTCCGGTTTTTGTAGCACGTGAAGTGTCCGGTTTAG
>JBBIKN010000016.1:0-50739 GCA_037445435.1 Nitrospira sp.
GATCACGCTCAAGGGGAAACGGTGCCTATTGACGATCGGCAACGACATTACCGAGCGCAAGCAGGCGGAGGATGCGTTGCATGAGAGTGAGCAACGATTCCATGCGATTTACGACCAGACCTATGAATTCATCGGACTGCTCACACCGGACGGCGCGTTGATTGATGTGAACCAGACCGCGCTGGCGTTTCGCGGATTGCAGCGATCGGAGGTGGTGGGGAAGCCCTTCTGGGAAACGCCCTGGTGGGATCTCTCAGAGGAACTCCGAGAGAAACTCAAGACGGCCATAGCCAAGGCGGCGACCGGGGAGTTTGTCCGATTGCGAGTTCAACATCGGTCGCTGGACGGAGTGATAGAGGAGATCGACTTCTCGTTGACGCCGATTACAGATCGCACAGGCAAGGTCACGCAAATCATTCCAGAAGGCAGGCGGATCACACCGCTGACAAACGCATTGGATCAATTGCGGGAAACTCAAGCCGGACTGGAACGCCAGGTGCTGGAGCGGACGGCAGCATTGACGCAGTTGACCGAGCAGTTGCGAACAGAGATCACCGAACGCAAGCGGGTGGAGGAGGTGTTGCGTGTCCGCTCTGCCGAGTTGCAGATCACACTCGACACCGCCGCCACGGGCCTCGTCCGCAACGGCCGCGACTTCCGTTATCGATGGGTCAATGTGGCCTACGCGAAACTCGTCGGTCGTCCAGTCGAAGACATCGTCGGGCATATGGTGAGCGACGTGCTGGGTGACGAGGGGTTTGCAAAGATTCGCCCCTATATCGATCGCGTGTTGAGCGGAGAACGCGTCGAATATGAAACGGAGTTGCCGATCTCCGGCAGAGGTCTCCACTGGCTTCATGTCGTGTACCTGCCGGATCGGGATGCCGCCGGCGACGTGATCGGGTGGGTCGGCTCAATCACCGACATCACCGAGCGCAAACAGGCGGAGGATGCAGTTCTTGAGAGACAACGTGAGTTGCAACAGTCGCAGGCACAGCTCCAGGACCTGACGGCCAAGCTCTTCTCAGTGCAAGACAGCGAACGCCAGCGGATCGCGCGCGATCTGCATGATGACTTTAGCCAGCGCCTGGCCGCACTGGTGCTCGATGTGACGTCACTCCAACAGCAACCTCCGCTCTTACCGGAGTTGATCGGCAAAGCCTTGGAGCCGGTTCGAGAAGAACTGCAGCAGCTCTGCAACGACCTTCATGACTTGGCTTACCGGCTGCACCCGCCTCTGCTAAGGCATTTGGGGCTACAGGCGGCTATTGAGGATCACATCGCCAAGGCGATCGAGCGGACAGGGCTCCATATCACCTTGAGGGCTAATAACCTACCCGGTGCGATCCCGCTCGATTGGTCCCTCTGCCTCTTTCGTGTGTTCCAGGAGAGTCTTCAGAATGTGGCGAAACATGCGAGGGCGACAGAGGTATCGGTCAGGCTGAGTGGGTCATCGAAAGGGGTTGGGCTCTCCGTGATCGATAACGGTAGGGGATTCGATGCGAGCGACAAGAGCGGTCACCAGAAGGGGTTGGGGCTAATCAGCATGCAGGAGCGGCTGCGGTTGATGAACGGGTTTCTCAACATCCATTCCAGGCCGGCGGGCGGAACCAAGGTCTGTGCCTGGATTCCATTTCAGGAGAAGATCCCGTGACTCGTCCTCGTATCCTCATGGCGGATGATCATTCACTCGTGCTGGCCGGTCTCCGACGACTGGTTGAGGAGGAAGGGGACGTGGTCGGCACCGTGGAAGACGGCCGGACCTTGGTCGAAGAAGCGCAAAGGCTGCGGCCGGACATCATTCTCTTGGACATTTCCATGCCGCTGCTCAATGGCCTGGACGCAGCCAGACAACTCACGACATTGCTGCCGGACAGCAAGCTGATCTTCCTGACCATCCATGCTGCCCCCACCTATGTGACCGAGGCTTTTAAGGTCGGGGCTTCAGGCTATTTGGTCAAACAGTCCGCGGTGGCAGAGCTCAAGCAAGCCATCCAGGCAGTCCTGAAGGGTCAGCACTACATGACCCCGTCGGTGACCAAGCATACATTGGGAGCGACTCTCCATCCCTCCGAGGGGCCTGTCTGTAAACGGCCTGTGACCGCTCTCACGCCGCGCCAGCGGGAAGTGCTGCAACTCCTTGCGGAGGGGAAAGGCACCAGAACCATCGCCTCCATGTTGCACATCTCCATCAAGACCGTGGAATTCCATCGGACCCGGCTCATGCAGGAGCTGGATCTCCATTCGACCGCCGAGCTCACCAGGTATGCCGTCAGTGAGGGTTTGGTAAGCCTCTGACCCACCGATCAATCGCAAACTCACTCGACACACAACACACTCATTCCAGAAAATTTCCATCGCTCAACTAGACTTTACCTAGTATTCCTCTGCGAGTCGTTCACCTTATGATGCGCCGCATGGGAGGTGAACCTGGTCAAGGAGGTGTCCGATGGTACTTGCGGCGATGATTGTGCGCGTGCATCGTGCATTGGAGCAGCTCGGTACCGATTGTTCCATGGAAGAGTTGGTGACCCTCTGTCCGGAGCTCACATGGAACCAAGTGTTCCTCGCGATTGATTATTTGAGTCGAACGGGGCAGGTTCGTGTCACGCTGGATGGCGACAGGGCGTATAGAGTGCAGGCCGTCACAGTCGGAGCTTCTCCGGCGGCATGACTACGTTGGTGAACATGTTGTAAATTGTTTCCCTGCTAGGGAATCCCTAGATCCGTCAGGACTAGGAATTGTGCTAGGGTTGGCCCTAGGTCTCAGACGGTACAGCTTGATGCGACGTCTGGCCGTAATATCTCAATGGAAGAACCTCACGTGTGTCTAGCGAGGATAATTGGCATATGGAAAAGCGGAGGTCTCTATGGAAACCCACATGATCCAGGAAACTGTTCGGAAATCCAGCAGGACCATCCCGAACGCTGACTGCGCACACCAACGGCTCATCGACGATGTCCGGACCAGGGGCGGCAAGCCGACCGGGAAGGTTCGATGTCTCGAGTGTGGCACCATCTTCGACGATCCTTACCAAGGTGTGACTAGGTGAGTGTAGAGTTCTTGCCTTGCTTGCATGGTGTCTCTCTCCACGTGTGATGCTGTAACACCAATCGCACGTCGAGTGCGTCTCGGTAAGAGCGGTGTTCCGCCACAGGCTTTGCTGCAGAAGTGCCGCAAAATACCTCACGTCATGACAGGGAACTCTCAGCGTGGCGGTTGCTGACCGTAGCGCCGCCCGCGCACGGTAGCATCATTTTTCAGCGGCTTAGTCTTGTCGTCTCATCGGCAACCGCGAGTGGCATTCAAGATGCACAAGGAGCTTCTCTGTTCCTGGAGAGCAAAAGTTGTGTTCTGTCCCGCTGAGACAGGAGGGATGCGCATCATGAAAGTCATTATTCGTTCCCATGGTGGCCAGCTCGAAGAGATGGTACTCGAATGTCCAGACCTGACCTGGAACCAGGTGTTCTGTGAGCTGGACCGTCTGAGCCGAGAGGGACAAGTCCAACTGACGATGAAAGGTCCTGGCCTCTATGCGGTGTCGAGTACGACCGGGTGCAACTCCTTCGTGGAGAGATCAAGAAAGGAGATAGGATGATGCAACCACAGACCGCGAAAGAACCGCGCAAGAGGAAGGGCGCTCAATCTATCCAGAAAGAGGAGACGGCTGTCTCTGAAAAGGAGCCGGTCCACTGCCAACCGGTTTCTCCCTGCGACGATCTCCACGCCCGCATCGCTAATCGAGCCTATGAGCTCCACGCCGAGCGTGGCTATCGGCAGGGCTATGCACTTGACGATTGGCTGGAGGCCGAGCGGGAAGTCCTTGGCCTCGAATGCAACGCGTAACAACGTCCGGGAGGGTTCCCCTGTGTGGACCACTATGGAATAAGAGGGAGGTGCCTATGAGACAGCAATCGTCCACCCTGTTTGGTTTAGCCATGTTGTTGGCGGTTGGAACTCTGGCTGTCGGCGGAACAGCCTACGGTGATGAGAAGGACAAAGACAGGAAAGTGGAGATGGCCGCCGCAGCCAAGGTGACAATCGACGAGGCGGTCAAGACCGCGTCGGAGAATGTGTCGGGCAAGATCATCGAAGCCGAACTGGAAAAGAAGCACAAGAAACTCGTGTGGGAAGTCGAGGTCGTCACGGCCGAGAACAAAGTGATGGAGGTCCACATCGACGCCGACACAGGCGCCGTGATCGACGTGGAGGAAGAAAAGACGAAGCCGACAAAATCCCCGAAGATGAGATGAGCCGTATTGTAAAGAGCGGCGACCGCGCGACCGCTGGAGCCGCTCCCAGATGATGCATCCTGCTTCAAGAGAGGAAGAGCGAATCATCTTGGATCTCGCCGGCAGGGCCGGCGAGGCGATTCTCAAGGTGTACGCCTCCTCGTTCACAGTCAGATACAAGGGCCCGGGTGATCCCGTCACGGATGCGGATCTGCGAGCGCAGGATATCATCGTCGAAGGGCTCACGCGTGAGTTTCCTGACGACGGCGTTATCTCCGAAGAACGCCCTGTTTCAGAAGAAGCCGTTCACAAGTCACGACTCTGGTATGTGGACCCGCTGGACGGGACGGGCGAGTTTGTGGCCCGCACCGGGGAGTTTTCCGTCATTATCGGGCTCGTGGAAGGAGGGCTGCCGAAACTCGGCGTGATTTGCAGGCCGACGGAGGACGTGCTGTATCTCGGCCGGCTCGACCAGGCAGCTTGGATCGTCAAAGGGAACGAGCGGAAACCGGCCTGGGTCTCTGCGATCGCACCGCCTCATCCTCTGCGCCTGACCGTCTCACGATCCCATCGTCACCCCTCGATCGATACGATCAAGGCTCGGCTGGGCAATGTGACCGAAATCCCTTGCGGGAGCGTCGGCGCCAAGGTCGGGCTCCTCATCTCAGGAGCGGCGGATTGCTACGTCGAACCCGCGCGGTATACGAGCAAGTGGGATGTGTGCGGGGCAGAGGCGGTCCTGCGTGGCGCCGGCGGGATGATGACGGACCTGGCCGGAGGACCCCTGTGCTACGATGGGACGACGTTGAAGAACCTGAGAGGATTTGTCGCAACCAACCGCCACTGCCACGGCGATGTGCTTGCGGTCATCCCGGCATCGGTTCGTGACGTTGCCTCACCCGGCTGAGGCAACGACGGCCGGTGGGATCCCTTGCGGCAGCCACCCTCTGATGAGTACGCGTCAGTTCCCCCGATCAGCTACGGGATCCTGAGGCCTACACAACCGGGTCGGCTCCGGTGTTCTGTGGGGTACTGGACAGCCTCCCAGTGCTGCGACATGATCATGGAGCGCGGCAGCGATCAGCCGATAGCGGTGGGCTCCTGCCTCTCGCCCGCCAAGCCGGTTTGCCTCGAGAGCCTCGCCAAAGACGACGCTGATTTTTCGACGGTGTGGCCACCATGCGCCGGTCGGAAGCGCCTGGAAACTTCCCTCAATCCAGATAGGAATGAGGGGCAAGGGATGGGCGGTCACTATTAGACCGATTCCTGCTTGGAATGGCTGAAGCATTCCGTCAGGAGTCCGTCCTCCTTCGGGAAACCAGACCAGATTGTGACCACGTGTGAGGGCCGCGCAGCCCAAGGCAAGACTGGCCAACGATCGAGTGCTCTGGTCTATCGGGAGCACCTGGGCGGCACGGCTGGCAAGCCGCATGAGGGCATTCCGAAACATGATCCCGGTCCAGCCTCCCCAATAGGTTCGGGCCAAGAAGCTGGGGGGGAGTGCCGCCATGATGATCAGTGGGATCGAGCAGGCTGGCGTGATTGGGTATCAGCACGCAGGGAGCTTCCGTCGGTATCTGTTCGGCTCCATGGACGTCGAGTGAAAAGACTGTTCGCATGAAGAGCCGATTAAGCGCGAATAGCCACGTGCCGAGCCCCCGTAAGAACCATCCCCTCTCGGTAAGCCACCGCCGTTGCTCCTCATCCAATAACTGGTCCGGGTTTTTCAGCTGAACGACTGGATCAATCGCCGAGACGGTCGTTTGCTCTGCTTCAAGAGCTTCGTGCAAGAGATCCCTGATCGTCCCAATACGCGCAATGGCTTCTTGGGACAGATCGACCGCCGTCCGGTCTCGCAGCTCCAGCGTCATCGTCATCCATTCCAGCGAGTCCAGGCCGAGTTCAAGCGCCATGTTGGTGTCCGGCGTGAGCCGCACTCTAGGAAACCGGCCGGTCAACCAGTTCCATGTGCGCAAGGCCACAGGGTCCTCCAGCAATTGCCGGTCTTCCGGCGTCATCAGTTCAATGGGGATCGGTCGCGATTCAACCACGAGCGTTCCCCTCTTACCCCCTTCAAAGAGATCTTTGAGTTTGTGCCGTTGGATCTTTCCAAGTCGTGTTCGAGGGAGGGGATCGTTACTCACGACGAAGTCAGTGATTCGGGAATACGAAGGCAGGAAAGCAGCCTGGGCATCGATGTCGGCACGAATCAATCGTGTCACGTTCTCGAGGTCACGTGTTTGGATCGAGGCGACCTGCGGAACAATGATGCCGACCAAGCGACCCTCACGCGCGAGCACCGCCGATTCTCGGATAGAGGGAGCCTGGTCCAGGATTTCCTCCACTCGCTCGGGCCAAACCTTTTCGCCGCCGGGCAAGGTGATGCGGGAAGAGGCGCGGCCCACCAGATGCAAGCAGCCGTCGTTATCGAAATAGCCGAGGTCACCTGTTCTGAACCAGCCGTCCTGCGTAAACGCTTCACTCGTTTTGTCCGGCAGATGCAGGTAGCCGGCAAAGACATTGGGGCCCTGGGCCTGGATTTCTCCGTGACCGCTCACCGGATCGGAATCTTCGATACGGATGGAAACGCCAGGCAACGGCTTGCCGGCCGTATCGAAGTACCGACTGCCTGGGGGGCTCAGCGTGAGAATCGGGGACGTCTCCGTCAGTCCAAATCCTCCGGCGACTTGCCAGCCCAATCCTGTCAAACGCCAGGCGAGATCCGGATCCAGCGCAGATCCGCCGTAGACCAACGTCCTGAGCTTTGGCGCGAACTGCCGACGCAGTGGTGCGAACAGCCGGAGACCGAGCTGAATATCGAGGCGTTGTGCCAGCCTCGTGGAGAGTCCGAGCAGGCCATGGAAAACCCACGATACCACCCGTCCCTTTTGATGGATGCGCTGCTCGATTGCCTCGAGCAGTGCAGAGTAGAGGCGGGGGACACCGACAATCGTCGTGACGTGACCATCCCGCAGGGCACGGAGCATCTGAGGGCCGGTCAGCGAATGGGGAAGGATGATTGGAAGTCCGAACGTGAGCGGCCCAAGCAGCCCGATCATGAACGGATACACGTGGTGGAGCGGCAACGGTAAGAGCAATCGTTCATCGGGGCGGTACACCCCAAGGGTCTGCAGAGCCTGCAGATTGGACAGAAGGTTGATATGGGTGAGCGGTACGCCCTTAGGCCTGCCGCTGACTCCGGAGGTATAAAACAAGAGGGCGGTGTCTTCGGGTCTTACAGCCACACCATCGTGCATCGGCTCGCGTCGTCGGAGGTTGTGCCAACTGCGAGGATCAGTTTCATCGGCATCCAGCAGGATGGTGTGGTTTCGAGGGAAACCGAGTACGGAGGCGCGATCGGTCGGTGATCGAACGGTGATAAGCCAGCGAGCGGCACAGTCCTTGAGCACATGGACGAGATCGTCACTCGCCATTTGAGAGTCGATAGGCACCGGTATGGCGCCGGCATAGAGCAAGGCCAGACAGGCGATGATCCATTCCGGTCTGTTCGGCGAGTAGATGGCCACATACTCTCCTTTTCGAAGGCCACTCTTGGTCAGACCGGCCGCCAGACCGGCGACGGCATCCGACACGTTGTCGAACGGCCAGGTTTCCACTGTCTGTTTATGAAACGCCAGAATCGCGGGACAGTTCCCGTGGACGGAAAGCGTTCGAACAAGGGTTTGGAGCGTGTCAGGTCCGGTCATAGTTCACAAGACGCCAGCCATGCGCTCGATGTTCTTCTCCGATGAAGAGTTACCGGAGCCTTCGGCTCTCTTCGTTGTGAGACGACCCAACTTGGTTGAGCGCCTCTCGGAGTTCTTCTCCTACCTACATAGCGGTGGTTGGGGACTTTACGGATTCGTGTAGCGAGTACTGCATCACCGAGCGTCCCTTCAGCCCATTTCACAAAATCCTCTCGGTGATCGTGATACTCCAAGTTCTCCGTGGGGAGCGTGGGGATCAGATGCGACAACTCATACAGCTCGGCAACGTAATGACTTCGGATGGTCACTGGATAGTGGCTGAGATCCACAACCCGAAAGACTCCTCCTTCTTCGATGAGTGAGGCGACTGCGGAGGGTGCAAGAAGGGTCGCTCGGCCACCGCTGATCGAGACAAAACGCGGCAGCACACGCGGTCCTCGAATGTCTCCTTCAGGATCGATGAGGAGGACTTGATAATCCTCAAGGTGGAGTTCTTCTTCGAGCAAACCGACCATCCATGACTTTCGAGTCGCTGAATTCCCGAAAACTCCTCGGTTGAGTCCCGCGAGCCGCGCAGCGGGAATATGAATGGCTGTGCCAGACTCGGTTTGCCCCACTAGGATAGGTCGCTCACGTTTGAGCGGAATATCGAGGAATTGTCTGCCCAATGGATAGGCTGTGAGGATTTCAAGGACGCCGTGAGGGCCAGGAGCTTTGGCAAGCACATCCGATGTGTCGATGACAGCGGGGACGGCATCGGCCACAGCAACCGAAACCTCGGCCAGCGTCAGCATCGAGAGATCGTTTTCGGCGTCGCCGAACGCCGCGAGGTTTGTCGGAGAAAGACCACAGAGGGCCAAGAGCCGTTCGAGGCCAGATCCCTTTGTCGCCCCGGGAGGCAGCACCATCACGGCGCCTTTGTTGTACTCAATCGAGGTGGTGCCTCCGTGAGCACTGAGAATTCGCCAGAGGGCTTGATCATAGGGTGTCCAAGTCGCCGCGATCGTCAGGCCCCGCTCAAAGGGAATTCCTGCGTCTTCCATGGCCTTGAGCAAGCGTGGATCAAGTTGCCCGAATGGCAGGTATGTTTCTCCGCTTGCCGCATGGGAGAGCACAGCACCGTTTTCCCTCACGACTCCGGCGAACAGCTCACCGAAATGCCCCAGTGTAACGGTCTCGAAACGGCGGCCGGTCACCAGAAAGAGCACGTGCCCGCTTGCGCGGCATTGCTCCAAGGCGGTCTCCACTTCCGGAGACACGTCACCGTTGACGGCAAGGGTGCCGTCGCAGTTAAACGCCATGATACGGCGATACATGACAATGTATACAAGGTCGAGGTTACGGCTCAGGTTGGTGAGCGATTCAGAGGTCCGCCCTTCCCGATGCTCGGCCTTGACCTCGGCCTCATCCTTCTTCTCAAATGCCGACCAGAATCCGATGAGCGCTGATCGCCTTCATCGTGTGCACCACATCCTCATATGAGACGGCAGGAAGGCTCCTTCCTTTTGCCTCCTGCGCTGCGAGAAGAAAATCGTTCATCGCAATGATGCCCTGAAGCATCCCCTCTTCATCCACCACCGGAAGTCGTCTGACCCGTTCCCGTTTCATGATGTCCAGCGCCGTGTGAACATCGTCGCTCGGACGGCAGGTATACACCTTCCCCGATGCCGCTTCCCAGACGGTGATCTCGGACGGCGGCTTGTTCTTGGTGGCCGCGGCCATGCAGATGTCGCGATCCGTGATCATGCCTATTACCTGACCTTGAACGCTTAAGACTGGGAGCGCTCCGCAGTCGCTGTCCCACATCATCTTGGCGGCCGCTGCCAAATTCGTGTCCGGCCCGCAACACTGGACATCGCTGGTCATAATATCTTGGACTTTCATGGGGACCTCCTTTGCGAAAAGTGGATAGCTGCGTTACGGCGTTCTCAGTCATACCTGTTTATTCTCCACCATCGTATCTTGGGTCAACTTGCTGAAATGTCGGTCAAGACGTCATTGATCAGTGTAAAAAAGAGACCCAGGCAAGAACGGGGCCATGAGAGGTGAGTCTCCCGATCGACGCAACTATTTGAATATCACCCTGCGTTGACGAGACGGCTGGCCTTGACGGGCGAGCTTTTGTGAGGAGATCCGCTACAGAGATCAATTCCATCATGTTGCCAAAGGGCACACGACATAAAAGCTGGAGAGTTCATGGCCACACTCTTCATGGAGTAGACGCCCTAACGATGACCCGATGCCGGCGAGTTTGCTCTGCAAATAGCCGTTCAGCCTCATCAAAACGCTGTGAAACGCCGTCGGAATGGTACGGCACTCCAATTGTTCCTTACAGCATGGTGAACGATTTCTCCCCTCACCAAGGAAGTCACCGTCAAAGCCGCGTCATGGACTATCATCACAATTGGATGACACCGCCGATGGGGCGATGATCTTTGCTGTGTAGAAACATCGTGCATCCCATCTCCATTATGATATTCGGTTGGAAATGGGCGGAGTGATGATATCGTGGGCGATCCCCCAAAGACCATCGCTTGATCTTCGAATAAAGCGATTGGCGATGGAGGTCGACGATCATGATCTGGCCTGCGTGGACTTCGAATGAGTGATCGAGGAAGGACGGGATGGTGCAGGGCCGATTCTGGTGAGAGATCGGAGCTGGCATGAACCGGCCGCAAGAGCAGGCTCGCCGGCGACAATGTGGGAGGCGGGCGCTGTGGATTTCATCTTGGCTTGCACGGCCGGAGGCTTCACGGGCGTTGTTCGCTGGTCAGAATGAAAGGACGCCTTCGGCAACGGTTGTTGATCAAGCGACAGGACAACGAAGCTCGAGCCGGCCGTGAGATGCCGGAAGCATGGAGCGGATCGGTTGTGAGCGGACGTACCAGTGCGATGTTGAGCGGGCAGCTGAGGCGGGAGCGCTTGAGACCTACCGATGCGGAATCCAATAATAATGCTATGAACTCGGATAGTTCCCCGCAGCGTGGAGTTCATGACGAAGACAATGCGCGGCGGTCCTCGTTCATTCAAGAGCCATATCGATGAGCACGCGAACATGAAGCCCGACGAACCCTTCTTCAATATCTACACCCATGGTTTCGTGCGCGTCGCGATAGGGATTCCGACGGTTCGTGTCGCAGATCCGGAATACAATGCGCGCGAGACGATCGCCCTTATGGGACAAGCGGCAGAGCGCAAGGCCGTGCTCGTCGTCTTTCCCGAACTCGGATTGTCAGCCTATTCCGGTGAAGACCTGTTCCAACAACAAGCGTTGCTTGACGCCTGCACAGAACAACTCGGCTCCGTCCTTCGTGCATCACAGGACACCCCGGTGATTGCAATCGTCGGCTTGCCGCTTGTAGTCGAAGGGCTGCTATTCAATTGCGCTGCCGTGGTCTCTCGCGGGCAGCTGCTAGGCGTGATTCCCAAAACATATCTTCCCAACTATCGCGAGTTTTATGAGATGCGGCAATTCGTGTCCGCCGATTGTGCCCGGTCTCAGACGATTCAGCTCCTGAACCAGGACGATGTCCCGTTCGGCAATCAGCTGCTGTTCAGGCTCAAGGAGCAACCACGCTGTGTCTTTCATGTCGAGATCTGCGAGGACCTCTGGGTGCCGATTCCCCTTTCCTCTTATGCAGCGATGGCCGGAGCCACCGTCTTGATCAATCTGTCCGCGTCGAACATCACGATCGGCAAAGCGGAGTACCGGCGTCAGTTGGTCGCCAGTCAATCGGCTCGCTGTCTCGCCGCATACATCTACACCTCCGCTGGGTTCGGAGAATCCACCACCGATCTGGCCTGGGATGGGCATGGGATGATCTATGAGAATGGGACGGCTGTAGCCGAGAGCACGCGGTTTTCCTACCGATCACAACTGCTGACCGGCGATCTGGACCTGGATCGGCTGGGCCAAGATCGCGCCCGGCAGACGAGCTTTGCGGATTCAGTCCGCCGCCACAAGGCCGACCTGTCGGCCTTTCGCACCATTCCCGTTCCTATTGAACCGCCATGCCATGAGCAGCTCTTGCTTGAGCGAGTCTATGAGCGCTTCCCGTATGTTCCGAGTGATCCCGGGCAACGGGAGGCACGCTGTCAGGAGGTCTACGAAATCCAAGTGCAAGGGCTCGTGAAGCGACTGCAATCGGCCGACCTCAACAAGGTTGTGGTCGGCGTCTCAGGCGGACTGGATTCGACGCAGGCTGTCATTGTATGCGCCAAAGCGATGGACGTGTTGGGTCTACCTCGCACCAATGTGCTCGGCTATACATTGCCAGGTTTTGGGACAAGTAAACGGACTTTAACCCAGGCTTGGCGGCTCATGCGTGCTATCGGCTGCACTGGTCAGGAGCTCGATATTCGACCGAGTGCCGAGCAGATGCTCAAGAACATCGGTCATCCTCATGCAGTCGGTCACCCGACGTATGACGTCACGTTCGAGAACATCCAGGCGGGCGAGCGCACAAGCCTGCTATTCAGACTCGCCAATCAACAGGGCGCGCTCGTGGTGGGGACGAGTGATCTCAGTGAACTTGCCTTGGGTTGGTGCACCTATGGGGTCGGCGATCACATGGCGCATTACCATGTGAATGCGAGTGTTCCCAAGACGCTGATTCAACATCTGATCCGGTGGGTTGCCACCACGAGACCGCTGGGGGCAGAAGTCGGCTCTGTACTCATGGACATTCTTGACACGACGATCAGTCCGGAGCTGGTGCCTGGGGAGGATGCACTCGGCCAACCCATCCAGCGCTCAGAAGACATTGTTGGGCCGTTCGAATTACAAGACTTCTTTCTCTACTACACGCTTCGCTTCGGTTATGGTCCGGCTAAGCTCGCCTTCCTCGCCTACCACACATGGCGCGAGAGAGGGGATGAGGACGGGGCGGACATCCTGGCTCTCAATCCGCACCGATACAGGATGGGCGAGATCAAGAAGTGGTTGCGAGTCTTTCTGGATCGGTTTTTTCACAAAAGTCAGTTCAAACGCAGTGCAATGCCCAATGCCCCCAAAGTCGGGTCGGGAGGCTCCCTATCACCACGAAGCGATTACCGCGCGCCGAGCGATAGTGAGGCGACGGTGTGGTTGGCTCAATTGGAACGGATTCCGGAGAGTGAGTGCTAACAGGATGTTGAAAAAGTCCTCCAGCTTCGTTCTCGCGTCGCTCATAGGCTCAACATACGGCCCAGTGTATGCCTCGCCTCTTCGCTCGCTGCGGCCTTGCTGGAAGGCCTTTTTGAACATCCTGCGGGCTATTCTGATTCGGTCTATGACCTCCGAGGGATCAAGGATTATCGAGTGTCAAAATGATTTTTCAGCAGCCTGCTAGAACGATGTGGGAGTCGAGAGATGACGACAGAGGTCCTGATCAGGGTATCGGCGTTTCTCGGAATGTTAAGCTTGATGACGTCCTGGGAAGTGCTGGTCCCGCGCCGCTGCCTGACTATATCCAAGGTGAGACGCTGGGTCGCCAACCTCTCCGTCGTGGTCATAGCCGTCGTCATCATCCGGCTGCTGTTCACGGCCGGGGCGGTCGGCGCGGCACTTCTGGCGACGGAGCAGAACTGGGGCTTTCTGAATCATTCGGCTTGGCCGATCTGGATCGAGATGGTTCCTGGGGGTCATCGCGCTGGATGTCACGCTCTATCTGCAGCACGTCATGTTCCACGCCGTGCCGCTCTTCTGGCGCTTCCACATGATGCACCATGCGGACATGGATTGCGACGTCACGACCGGCCTCCGGTTTCATCCGATTGAGGTGATCCTGTCGATGCTCATCAAGTTTGCCGCGATTGCGGTCCTGGGCCCCTCGCCCCAGGCCGTCGTGGCCTTCGAGGTGCTGCTCAATGCCACTTCCATGTTCAATCACGGCAACGTTCGCATACCGACGGCCGTCGATCGCGTCCTTCGGTGGGTGATCGTGACTCGCGATCTGCACCGGATTCACCATTCGACCCGTCCGCGGGAAACGAATACAAATTTCTGGTTTAATCTGCCCTGGTGGGATCGACTGCTCGGAACGTATCTCGACCAACCTGCCGATAGTCACGAGGCCATACCCATCGGGTTGGAACAGTTCAGAGACCCGGCACGGCTGAGCCTCACCGGTATCCTTCTGCTTCCCTTTGTGGGAGCGACGGGTGACTATCCATTGAGCCATGACCCTGAGCAAGGGTTATGGGGGAAGCAACATGTCGGTCGTGACGGTCTTTGAGCAGCATGCCGAGCAGTACGACTGCTGGTTTGACGCGCACGAGCCGGTCTATCAGGCAGAAGTCGCCGCGCTCCGGAAGTTTATCCCAGAAGGAGGACTAAGCCTGGAGGTGGGTATCGGAACCGGACGCTTTGCGGTCCCGCTTGCTATCCGTTATGGAATCGACCCAAGTCACCGCATGCTGCAACTCGCGCGTCGGCGCGGCGTTCAGGTCTGCCAGGCTGTGGGCGAGCAGTTACCCTTCCGTGACGGACAGTTCGACATTGTGCTGCTTGTCACCGTCATCTGCTTCGTGGATGATGTGTCAACCTTGCTCCGCGAACTCAGGCGAGTGCTGAAGTCAGGCGGACAACTCATCATCGGTTTCATTAACCGGAACAGCAAGCTTGGCCGGTTGTACGAGTCTCGGAGAGAGACCAGCGCCTTTTACCGGGATGCGCGATTCTATTCGGTGGAGGAAGTGGCTGGCCTCGCCGAACAAGCCGGGTTCCGCTCGTTGCGGTTCTGTGAAATCTTGTTGGGCGATCCAGAACAACCTGGAGCGAACGGGTTAGAGGTTCGTGACGGCTATGCCAATGGCGCGTTTGTGGTGCTCGGCGCCCAGAAGACGTAACCCATGAGGTGATGCATGAAGATCCTCTTGATTCTCAACGATGCTCCCTATGGATCCGTCGAGCGGATGCTTAAAGCGGTGATGGGTAAAAAGGGGGACATCAAAGCATGTGGCGCTTGTGTGGAGGCGCGCGGCCTGGACAAGGCACCCCTGATCGAAGGTATCGAGGTCAGTACCATGAGCCAGCTGGCCCAATGGGTCATGGACTCAGAGAAAGTGCTGACGTTTTGAGCGGAGGGGGTGTTGCAATTGGTCATCGTCGGCATCAGTTTCATGGCCAGCTTGGTTGCAAGGAAGCACGCAGAGTGGGGTCAGGACCTACGGCAGTTTGCCAGCCTACGGCTTCCCTTGTTTCCTCAGCATGCGCGCGACACGCCACGTCGCCCATCCCATATACAGGAACAACATGAGACCGAGCAGCTCGAGGAGATGGGCGAGATGCCATGCCTCGCCCTCGATCACTTCGACTTCCATGATGATCAGCAAGATGGTGGCAAGGAGAAACACGAGCACATGACGGCGGGGCATCGTGAGGACCTCTCGCAGGAATGCCCTACCCCACCCGCGCTGCTCCTCCATAATCAAGGCCCTCCTCCGCCCCTTCCTGTGACTGTTCCCTCATCCGAGCGGTCGATCATCCGTAGGCGTTCACACGCACAGTCAGAATGTTCCTCGGGAATGCACGCGCTGTGCGTTCAGCTTCTGAGAGCCAATTAATGGCTGGCATCCATGGTCCGGAGGCTGGCCGCTTCAGACTTCCTTCGCTGGACAAGGATCACCAGCTCATTGCGTCCCCGCAGAGAATGCACCGCTTCGAAAAAGATTTGGTTCCAAGTCAATTCGGGACAGAATGTCACCCCGTCGTCCAGATCGCAGCGTGGGATGAACGATGCTCTCGACGATCAGGCCGGTTGGCGACGTGCTGGTATCCATGGCATTGCCCTTTGCGCCGCATCCGAACGATCTGGGATGAAGTTGAACAACTGCAGGTTAAGTGCCACCGAAGGGGCCGGTTGTGACTTTCCTCTGATCCTGATTGATAAGCCTGATGCATCACGATAGATGCATAGATCATCATCCTGTCATGGGGTCTGGCTGCACCGACCAGATTATCATCATCTATCCTGTCCTGCTCGTTCAGGCAAGCGGCGTGTCCTGTTCTGCCCCGTGCTCCACCACAATGCTGTAGCAGTTCTCACCACTAACAATTCCTCGCTCGTGCAGCCAAACGCGTGAAACAGGTTTGTTCATGTGGATTTTCCTATTCAACGGGGCAGTACCAGGGAGCGGTACGTCGCTTGCGTGTACCTGAATGTGGGAAGGACGCCTCCTAGGCGGCGACACCGACTGAATTCGAGATTGTGCGAAGGACAATTTTGACCGGCTCATGGCCCGTCAAGCAGAGTATGGAGATCGACTCTGGGGTCAGGTCTGTGGAAACCTATAAGAGTAACTTCTCAGTCGTCGAGTCGTTTCTGGATGTCCACTGTGGGGAGGCAACATGGTGACGACCGGCGGGAGTACCTTGCACGAATTTTCCCCGGGACTCGCCGGCGTTCCCGCAGCCAAATCCTCGATCAGTTACGTGGATGGTCAAGCCGGCTTGTTGGAGTACCGCGGTATTCGCGTCGCAGAACTGGCCGCTCACAGCACGTTCATGGAAACTTCGTTTCTCCTCCTGTTCGATCGGCTCCCTACCACCGACGAGCTCCACCGGTTTTCACAAGACATTATTCATCACCGACGGATCAAGTACAGGATTACGGATCTCATCAAGTGCCTTCCTGAACAGGGGCATCCGATGGATGCGTTGCAGGCAGCTGTGGCAGCGCTGGGTATGTATTATCCTGCCCGACATGTCTTAGATCCGGAGGTTCAATATTGGTCGGTCGTGCGTCTGATCGCCAAGGTCCCGACGATTGTTGCCGCCTATCACCGGCTCAGACGTGGGGATCACGAGGTTCATCCCCGGGACGATCTCTACCATGCGAGCAACTTCCTCTACATGCTGACGGAAAAGGTTCCGCATCCCTCCTTGGCGAAGGCGCTGGACACCTGCCTCATTCTCCACGCAGAACATACCATGAACGCCTCCACCTTCAGCGGCATGGTAACGGCCTCAACCTTGGCTGACCCGTACACCGTCGTCTCTTCGGCCATCGGGACTCTAAAGGGTCCTCTGCATGGAGGGGCCACGGAAGAAGTCGTGCGCATGCTGGAGGAAATCGGCTCGCGCGAGCAAGTCCGGACTTACCTCGAGAAAAAGCTGGCAGCCAAGCAGAAGCTGATGGGTTTCGGCCACCGTATCTACAAGGTCAAGGACCCCAGGGCCACCATCCTTCAGAAGCTGGCCAAAGAGCTCGCCGAAGAGTGCGGACCGTCTCCACTGTTTGATCTCGCCGAAGAAGTTGAACGAGTGGGAGAGGAACTGCTGCACGCAAAGGGCATTCACCCCAATGTCGATTTCTACTCGGGAGTGCTTTACAAGACCATGGGCATTGATCCTGACTTCTTCACCACCATATTCGCGATGGCCCGTGTTTCAGGGTGGTTGGCGCACTGGCTGGAACAGATCAAGGACAATAAGCTCTTCCGCCCCGACCAGATTTATGAAGGACCGCATGACCGAGCCTATGTCCCCATTGATCGTCGGCTTGGAGGCTTGTAGGAAACCGTCGTGTCCATGATGGTCAGATCGAAACCGTCACGCCGCAAGGAATATACTCCAGCCGCTCGGGAGGTGACATGATCTGTGATGGGACTCGGGGAATCAATCGCAAGAGGGTTTTCGACGACCAGGCGAGGTGGACCATGAGAACCAATGTCCCCATCCTTCGTGCCGCAGTCGGCATCATGGTACTACTCTGTACAGTGGTAGGCCCAAGCTCCGCACAGGCCCAATCCCAGATCCAAGGAGGCCGCGAGCAGCGGATTGAGATCGTCATTGAGGATCGTACTTTCTTTTTAGCCAAAGGTGCCCTTCTCCAAGTGGGGACCCCCATCGAGATTGTCGTGGAGAATCGTGACAAGGTCCGCCACGGCTTCACGTCACCGATGCTGATGGGGCTTCTCGTCTTCGGGGAAGACGATCAGATCGTGACATATGGGAAAGGCGTGGAAGGATTTTACGTGAATCCCGGAAAGACTCTGGTGATTCGGTTCACCCCAGAACGGCCCGGGAGCTTTTCTTTCCACTGTGATCTGCATGAACGGATGAAGGGGGAACTCTATGTGTTGGAGATTCTCGCGATCTAGACAGGAGGTCGACCGCTATGGTTTTGCCACGGCCGACGGTGAATGCAGAGTGGCCAAGGATGGCCGGTCATGTTTTCGGGGCCTATCCATGGTCCTGGTCCTGCTTTGGATTGATCCCGCCATCTCTCCGGCCGGGGAGTGAAAGAATGGGGGTATCACCATGATGATCGCTTCGAAAATCGTGCGGCGGGTCGCCACCATCGATGAGAACAAATCTGTCCTCGATGCAGCCAAGCTCATGACAGAGGAGTTCATTGGTTCCGTGGTTGTCACCAATCCTACCGGAATTCGAGGGCTCTTCACGGAGCGTGAACTGATGATAAACGTGGTTGGAAAAGGGATGGATCCCGGGAAGGTCCGGATCAAGGATGTCCTGGCGAGCGACCCCATCAAGGTGAGTCCCGACGCCAGTGCAAAGGGGGATGCGTTTGTCAATGTGCCTTGGGACGTGCGACGAAGAGAGGAAGTCCCATGACGGTATCACGCCATGTAGAGGAAGCAGCGCGGCAGATTGCGCTGGTACGGGAAGGCCCCGATCCCCTGCAGAGCCATGCCATGGGGCGTGGCTGGAATCGCTCACCGCCTACTGCGAGGCTTTAGCCGATATCCATACCTATAATAACGAATCTATTCACGAAAAGTTGCATGCATTGGCAGGACGGATGGGGCTGCGTAAGTTTCCGTCCACTTCTTAGGCACAGGATGATCTTTGCCGTCAGTGGTCACGCAAGGACGACTTCAATCCAGCAATCTGTCCGAACGTAAGTGTCCGGCGATGAAGATTGCGCTCACTGGTGATGTAATGCTCGGACGGCTGGTGAATGAGTATGTCATTCAGAATCGGTCTATGCGCCCCGAAGCATTGTGGAATGACCTCCTTCCGGTCATGCTCGCCGCCGATTGCCGGCTCATCAATCTGGAGTGTGTCATCAGCGATCTGGGGGAAGAGTGGCATCCGACCACCAAAGCTTTTCATTTCCGTGCCGGGCCTCGAGCCATTGATTTCCTGCGAACCGCCAAGATCAACGGTGTGACGTTGGCGAATAATCATGTGCTGGATTACGGTCCTGAAGCCTTGCTGGATTGCTTGACGCTACTTGATCAGGCCGGCATCAAGCGAACCGGTGCCGGGGCCACGATGGAAGAAGCATTGACTCCTCTTGCTCTGGACTTGCCGGAGGGCCGGCTGGCCGTGATGGCCCTGACGGATAATGAGCCGGAATGGGAAGCGACAATGACGAAACCGGGAGTGAACTACGTCGCGTACGGAGACCGCGGATTGAAGGAGCCGTACCGATCCCGACTCATCCACGCACTGCAATCGATGCGACGGCAAGCAGACTTCGTGATCGTCAGCGCGCACGTCGGTCCTAACTGGGGCCCGCCGTCAAAGGCCATTCAGGCGTTCGCGCACGACCTCATCGACATGGGGGCCGATCTGTACTGGGGCCACTCCAATCATACTCCTCAGGGTGTCGAGCTCTACCAGGGGAAAGCCATTCTCTACTCGACCGGCGATTTCATCGATGACTATATGGTCGATCAAGACGAGCGCAATGATCTCTCGTCCCTGTTTCTGCTCGAAGTCGAACGAGGACGTCTCTCGCGCATCGAGCTTTATCCGACCTGCATCGAGGACTTCAAAGTCCGGTCGGCCAATGAACAGGAAAGGACATTTCTCGCAGAAACCATCGAGGCCAAGTGCAAGGCGTTTGGGACGACAACGAGCCTGGATGGAGAGACATTCATGATCCATGTGAGGTAGCCACAGCTGTCCATGTATAACGACAGGGTGAGGCAAATGGGGCCCTTCCCGCCTTGCACCAAAAGAGAGGACTTCGTACTATGGCACGACCATCCGTCAGAGAATGAGCTGGAGTGTGTATCGTGGCGATGGCCGGTGAAATACGTGCCGCTCTGGCAAAAGCTCAGTTTCAACGACTGATCGACGCACTGACTGCGAAGGGATATCGAATTGTCGGCCCCACCGTGCGTGACGGGTCCGTTGTGTGGGAGACCATACGGGCTGTTTCGGAGCTGCCGATCGGCTGGCGTGATCGCCAAGAACCGGGACGTTATCGGCTGGAACAGACCGGCTCTCATGAAGTCTTCGGCGTCGTCCATGGACCACAATCGCTGAAACCTCTTGTCTTCGCACCGCGCGAGCCGCTCTTACAAATCGAGAGGAGGAAGGACGGCTTCACCGCTCGTCCGACAATTCCTCAACCGGAGAAGGTTGCAGTCATCGGCGCTCGCGCCTGCGATCTCGCCGGCCTCGCCATTCAAGATCGCATTTTTCTCAAGGCCGCGTACCATGATCCCTACTATGCGGCCCGCCGCGGCGGGCTCTTCGTGATCGCCGTGAACTGCACCAGAGCACTGCCGACCTGTTTCTGCGCCTCAATGGAGACCGGCCCTCGCGCCAAAACCGACTTCGATCTCGCTCTGACTGAAGTGGACGATATGCTGTTGATCGAACCGGGCAGCGAGGCGGGGTCCGATCTTCTTTCTGATCTCTCCTTATCTCCTGCTCCACAAAAATTAGTCGATGAAGCAGCGACACGCGTGGATGCTTGTGGGCATAGCCAGGTGCGACGGCTGGAGCAATCGCGCTTGCCGCAAGCTCTCTACGATGCCCATGAGCATCCGCGATGGGACGATGTGGCGGGGCGCTGCCTCGCTTGCACGAATTGCACGATGGTCTGCCCGACTTGCTTCTGCCATGCGGTCGAGGAGACACCAAACCTCGATCATCAACACACTGCACACGCCAGGTTGTGGGATTCCTGTTTCGCGCAGGAGCACGGATACATCCACGGCAAGAACATTCGCCCGACGATCAAGGATCGGTACCGTATGTGGCTGACGCATAAGCTCGCCTCGTGGATCGATCAATTCGGCATGTCCGGTTGCGTCGGCTGCGGCCGTTGCATCACCTGGTGCCCGGTCGGAATCGATTTGACCGAGGAGTTGCCGGCGTTGCTGACACCGGGCAGTCAGCCGTCAGTCACGAGCGAACAGGTAGAAGGGACGTAGCCGTGCAGATCGAAGCTGATTCAATGGCGAACCCCTATGTCATCCATCCAGCTACGATTGTCGAAAAAATCCGGGAATCCGAAGACATCAACACCTATCGTTTGCAGTTTGTGGACGGACAGGTGCGGCGGCAGTTTCGATTCAACGCGGGTCAGTTCAATATGGTCTATCTATTCGGTGTCGGCGAGGTGGCGATTTCCATCGTGTCGGACCCGGATGAGCCCCAGTTACTTGACCACACCATCCGCACGGTAGGACGAATTACGAAAGCAATCGCCGGCCTACAGCCTGGCGATGTGCTGGGTATCCGAGGGCCGTTCGGACAAGGTTGGCCGCTGGAAGAGGCGCGGGGGCGTAACGTGGTGATCGTCACAGGTGGCCTGGGATGCGCGCCGGTCGTCGGGGCCATCGAGTACATCTTCCGGCGGCGAGACCAATATGGGTCGATCAAGATTCTCCACGGCGTCAAGACACCGCACGATCTCCTCTATCGCGAGCGGTTCGATACGTGGCGACGCTCTCCCGATACCGAGGTGTTGTTGACCAGCGACCAACCGGACAAGACCTGGAGCTATCACATCGGCGTGGTGACGGAGCTGTTCGAGCTGGTGTCGATCGACCCGGCGAAGAGCGTCGTGCTGATGTGCGGACCCGAGATCATGATGCGCCTGGGCGTGCCGATCCTTATCCGCCGCGGCATTCCAGCGACTGCCATCCATGTTTCACTGGAACGGCACATGGAATGCGGAATCGGCCTGTGCGGCCATTGCCAGTTGGGTCCGTACTTTGTGTGCAAAGACGGCCCGGTCATGCGCTATGACCAAGTCGCGCCGTGGCTGGGGCGAGCGGGAGTGTGAAGGATGGAAGAGCAGATGGCTTATGGCGAATGGCCGTGAGGCGAAATGATGCTCAGGTCTGACGGAGAGCGCCAAAAGCCAAGGCTCGGGGTGTTCAAGTTCGCATCCTGCGACGGCTGTCAACTCAGCATCTTGAACCTGGAAGAAGACTTACTGACCCTAGGTCAGGCCTTGGATATCGCCTACTTTCCTGAGGCTTCCAGCGACATGAAGCCAGGTCCCTACGATATTGCTCTGGTAGAGGGATCGATTACGACAGCGGAGGATACCCATCGCATCCTCGCCGTGCGACAACAGACGAAAGTGTTGATCACGATCGGGGCCTGCGCCACGGCAGGAGGCATTCAAGCGTTGCGCAACTGGGCCGATGTCGAGGTGTTCAAGCAAGCGGTCTATCCCAGTCCGGAATATATTCAGAGCCTGAGTACATCCACGCCCATCTCGGAACATGTCCAAGTGGACTTCGAATTGTGGGGCTGTCCGATCGATAAGAATCAGCTCCTGCGCGTCATCACGGATCTGGTGGTCGGAGTCCAGCCCCGTTTGCCTGCCGACAGTGTGTGTCTGGAGTGCAAGCGACAGGGAAATGTCTGTGTGCTGGTTGCGAAAGGGGTGCCTTGTCTCGGGCCGGTCACACGCACCGGCTGTGGAGCGATCTGCCCCAGCATCGGTCGTGATTGTTACGGCTGCTTCGGACCCAGTGAAGGGGCACGCAAAGGACCCGGGCACCCACCCAACACCGCCTCGCTCGCAACGCACTTTCATCGCGAACTGCAACTGATCCCGGTCGAGGTCATGCGGCGATTTCGCGGTATCAACGGCTACGTGTCGCCCTTTCGCGCGGAGAGCGACGCGTGGGAGAAGAAGACATGACGTTTGTACTGAAGCGGAACGCCGTTCGAGGACCGAATGTCTGAGGAGACGGGACAAACAAGAACGATCGCCGTCAGGACCATCGCACGCGTGGAAGGAGAAGGCGCGCTTCGTGTCACGGTGAAAGGTGAAACCGTCCAAGACGTGGAGCTCAGGATCTTCGAGCCTCCGAGGTTTTTCGAGGCCTTCTTGAGAGGGCGGCATTACGACGAAGTGCCGGACATCGTCGCACGCATCTGCGGCATCTGCCCGATCGCCTACCAGATGAGCGCGGTCCATGCACTCGAACAGATTTTCGGCCTGCGTGTTGAGGGAGCGCTGCGCGACCTGCGCCGCCTCATCTACTGCGGCGAGTGGATCGAAAGCCATGCCCTGCATGTTTATCTGCTCCAGGCACCGGACTTCCTCGGTTACGACAGTGCCATCGCGATGGCGAAGGACCATGCGGCCGTGGTCACCCGAGGTTTGAAGCTCAAGAAGGCCGGCAATGCGATCATGACGTTGCTTGGCGGCCGT
Source organism: Nitrospira sp. (assembly GCA_037445435.1). Lineage (GTDB taxonomy): Bacteria > Nitrospirota > Nitrospiria > Nitrospirales > Nitrospiraceae > Nitrospira_D. The sequence continues at coordinate 23,306 of JBBIKN010000016.1, forward strand.
TCTGTTCATCCGGTCTCCGTGAAGGTCGGCGGCTTTTCGCGGGTGCCTCCGCGGCGTGAGTTGGAGGCGTTGAAGGACGAGCTCTTCTGGGCGCGTGATGCGGCGCTCGAAACGGTGCGTTGGGTTGGAGAGTTCGAATATCCCGATTTCTCGCCGGACTACAATTGTGTCGCACTCCGCCATCCCGATGAATATCCGTTCAATGAAGGACAGATCGTCGCGTCCACTGTGCTTCAAATCTCGGCAAACGACTTCGAACAACATTTTACCGAGCATCAGGTGCCCTATTCCAACGCCCTCCACTGCACACTGCAGGGTGCACCCTACCTGGTCGGCCCGCTGGCGCGGCTGAACTTGAATCAGGATCATCTCACGCCGCTGGCCAGGCAGGTCCTGACGGAAAGACGCATCGTGCTGCCGCTGCGTAATCCGTTTCACGGGATCATCGCTCGGTCCGTGGAAATCCTCTACGCGTTGGAGGAATCATTGCGACTCATCGAGCGATATGAGCCTCCACCGTTGCCGGCATCGCCGGTCGCTGTTCGGCCGGGTTTCGGTATGGCTTGTACGGAGGCTCCACGAGGAATCCTCTATCATCGGTACGAGGTGGACGGCGACGGTGTGGTCTGTGAAGCGAAGATTGTTCCGCCGACCTCGCAGAACCAATCTCGCATCGAACAAGACCTGCGCCTGTTTATGCCTCGCCTCTTGCATCTTCCCGACAAGGAGGCGGCGCTGGCCTGTGAACGAGTCATCCGTTGCTATGATCCTTGTATTTCCTGCGCGACACATTTCTTGCGATTGAACATCGAACGCGAATAAGAATGTGGGACTTCCGGTCCATTCAACCAGATAGACAGACAGACGAGACAGACCAGAGGGACCATGGCAACCATTCGAATCATCGGCCTTGGTAATGCCATGCGAGGGGACGATGCGGTCGGCCTCCAGGCAGCCTGCAAACTCCAACAAGCAGTAGGCATCCGCGCTGAGGTGATCGAAGCGGAGATGGCGGGGGTAGACATCATAGAGTTGATGAAAGGTGCGCGCGTCGTGGTCCTCATCGATGCAGCGCGCGGTGGGGAGGCGCCGGGCACCATCCATCGATTCGATGCCTCGAACAGCCCAATCAGTCACCGACTCTTCCCTCGCTCGACCCATGCCATCGGAACAGTAGATGCCGTGGAGCTGGCCCGCACAATGGGCGTCCTTCCTGCTACGGTCATCGTCTACGGAATTGAAGCCGGCAACACGGAGGCCGGCCAACCGCTATCAACCCCCGTGGCCAAGGCGTTGGACGAGGTCGTGGACCAGATTGTCCAAGAGTGTGAGGTGCTCCGTGCATGAACTCCACCTCATGAAGCAAGTTGTGAAGGCTGTGGAGGCAAAGTTGCACGGAACTGAAAACGTCAGGCTTTCGGTCGTGCGACTGAAGGTCAGTGCGCTGTCACATCTGTTCACACATGATCATGCAACACTCCAGACGACATTCGGATTGGCCGCTCGCGGCACGAGGGCCGAAGGTGCAGCATTGGAGGTCATCCCTGTCCAAGGTGAAGCCTGGTGTCCCGAATGCAAGAGCGGCACTACCATCACAGGATTGGACAATGCTTGTCGGTTCTGCGGCGGACAGGTGGTTGCGGGACCAGAAGAGCAGGAGGTGGTGCTCCACGAATTGGTGGTACAAGAATGAGAAGGGCTCTTGCTCAGCGCGTGCAAATCACTGTGGAAGGCACGGTGCAAGGAGTGGGCTTCCGCCCGTTTGTCTATAAACTGGCACGTGAGCTCGAATTGACCGGCTGGGTCCGGAATACAAGAAACGGTGTGCTGATCGAAGTAGAAGGGGACTCACCGGCCGTCGAGACATTTCTTCAGCGACTTCAAGCCGACGCGCCGGCCACGGCTGCTATCGAGACAGTAAGCACGAGCGCCATTCCGGCGCTCGGCGACGCGAGTTTTTCAATTGCTTCAAGTGCTGAATCAGGCCAACGAACCCTTGTGATCCCGCCTGATCTGGCCATCTGCGAAGACTGCCGGCGCGAGCTTCATGATCCTCGTGACCGACGCTTCCGGTATCCCTTCCTTACCTGCACCCAATGCGGCCCCCGCTACAGTCTGCTCACGGCAATTCCTTATCAGCGCTCTAACACGACTATGGCTGAGTTCGAACTCTGCGCTGCCTGTCGTGCCGAGTATAGAGCAGAAGCCGATCGCCGCTTTCATGCGGAACCGATTGCCTGTCCGGCCTGCGGGCCACGACTCTTCTTATGGGATGAGCATGGCCACGAAGTCGCAGGTGATGAGTTGGCCTTACAGCAGGCGTCGGCTCTGCTCGAACAAGGGCTCATCCTCGCGCTGAAAGGGCTGGGCGGATTTCAGCTCTGGGCTGATGCAAAGTCAGAGGAAGCGGTCCGACGTTTGCGCGATCGAAAACGAAGGCCAGAGAAGCCCTTCGCAGTGTTGTTCCGGTCGGTTCATGCGGTCAGAGACTATTGCTTGTTGTCTTCAGACGAGGAGGCGTTGCTCCGCTCGCCGCGAGCGCCGATTGTGTTAGTTCGCAAGCGGCGAGATGCGGTCCTTGCCGATGCCGTGGCGCCAGGCAATCCCTATCTCGGCGCAATGTTACCGGCGACGCCGCTCCACTATCTCTTGATAGAGTCGCTTCAACTGCCGATGGTCGCTACGAGCGGGAATCGATCCGAAGAACCGATCGTGACCGATGAGCGGGAGGCGCTGGTTCGACTGAAAGGCATTGCCGATGCGTTCCTCGTGCATGGCCGGCCGATCGCAAGACCGGTGGATGATTCGGTGGTGTGGGTGGTTTCCGGCAACGTCCGGGCGAAAGACAGCGGGCAAAGGGAAGAAACGAAGGCCGAAGCGATGATCCTCAGACGGGCGAGAGGCTATGCGCCTCAAGCGATCCGCTGGAGCGATGGGCTGGCAGATCGAATGCTGGGTCCAATCCTTGCTGTGGGTGGACATCTTAAGAACACTGTCGCTCTCCTCACGGGCAATCGCGTCGTGCTCAGTCAGCATCTTGGAGATCTTTCTACAGTTGAAGCGGACAGAGCGTTCCGGCAAGCGGTTGGGGATCTGCAGGAGCTGCTACGGGTTTCGCCTCAAGCCATTGCCTGCGATCTGCATCCTGATTATCGCTCGACGACCTTCGCGCGAACACTGAGCGAAGCCCTCTCTGTGCCGCTGATTCCTGTGCAGCACCACCATGCACACGTGGCCTCCTGCATGGCGGAACACAGGCTTGACGGCGAGGTGTTGGGTATCGCCTGGGATGGGGCCGGTTACGGTGGGAATGGACAGGTTTGGGGCGGAGAATTTTTGATCGCGAGTTATCGACAGTTCAGCCGATACGCCCATCTCTGTCCATTTCGCTTGCCGGGCGGAGAAGCGGCCATGCGGGATCCGACACGCTCAGCTGCTTCGATACTGTGGGAACTCCTAGGAGAGGAGATGCTGGGGCTTCCGCTTCCTTCTTGGAACGTGACGAACGATCAGCGTGCGCAGCTAGCAACCCTACTCAGGTCCGGCATCGCGTCGCCCTGGACCACGAGCATGGGACGCCTGTTCGATGCCGTCGCATCGCTCACCGGGTTATGTCGCCAGACTTCATTTGAAGGGCAAGCAGCCATGGCGGTTCAGTTTGCTGCGGAGAAAGAAGAGGATGCAGGCGGAGTAGGGGTAGAAGGCTGTCCGATCGATCTGGTGCCAAGTGAGAGTCCTGGTACCAAATGGGTGCTCGATTGGCGACCCATGATGAATACCTTACTGGATGATCTTCGTAGAGGCAGCCGAGTTGAACTGATTGCCGCACGATTTCATGCCGGCCTTGCTGAGGGGGTAGTTTGGGTGGCGAAAGCGGCTGGTCTGCCTCGCGTCGTCCTAACCGGAGGTTGTTTTCAAAATCGGCTACTGCTCTCACTCGTGAGGCATCGGTTGGAGGCAGCAGGATGCACTGTGTATTGTCATAGGCTGGTTCCTCCTAACGACGGCGGGCTCTCACTTGGGCAGGCGGTAGTGGCAGCACACCGGCTGAATGACGCGCAGTAAGAAAGGTGTGCAAAAGAATGTGTCTCGCAGTTCCAGGACAAGTTTTGAAGGTTGAGGATGACGCGCTCCGCACCGCGACCGTGTCGTTCGGCGGCGTGACGAAATCCGTTTCGCTAGCGCTGGTACCGGAAGCGGGAGTCGGAGACTATGTCATCGTCCATGTCGGCTTTGCCATCAGCAAACTGGATGAGGAAGCGGCACGACGAACATTGGAGACCTACGCTGATATGGCAGCTTCGAGATCATCAGATGCGGTGGAATGATATTGCCCTGCAAGTAGATTAGGACTTGGAGAGCGTGGAAGGTGGTGTCATGCCCATACAAACGTATGGCTATCGGGAGGTCTTCGTGCTAACCGTCACCCATGGCGAAGGCTCGATTCGAGTGGGATCCCGAGAAAGATGAAGAAAACCAAGGCAAACATGGGATCTCCTTCGCAGGAGCCCAGTTCGCATTCGCTGACCCACGCCGTGTGATCGCGGAAGATCTGTCTCTTAGTTCAAGCGAGAAGCGGCTGTACTGTTTTGGCTGGGTCGACGGCGGAGTCCTGACCGTTCGATTTACGTTTCGCCACGATGTCATTCGGATTTTTGGGGCCGGTTACTGGCAGAAAGGCAGGCGAATCTATGAGCAAAACAATCAAGTACACCGACGAGCCCCTCGGAGACCTCAAGGTCGTTCCTGATTTCCTTCCTCGGCCTGAGGAGCTGGTCTTTCGGGACGAAGGCGTCAAGGTTACCATTGTGTTGAGCAAGCGAAGCGTCGACTTCTTCAAGGGTGAGGCGCGGAAACATCACACGCAGTACCAGCGTATGATCCGACGACTGCTCGATGCCTATGCGGAGCATCATTCACGATCTGGACCCTCACGCTCAACGCGGCCTCGCCCTAAGCTCGCGCGCTGGGTAGCTCTGCGTTCGGGGTGGCAGGCTATGGATCGCTAAGTCGTAGCATTGGTTAGCCGCCAGACTTCACATTACGCCGAGACTGGAATGTCGAAATCGACCACAACCTACTGGAACCCGTTGGCTTCTGACCAACGAACCCGCTGGACTCCCATCAACGGTCTGGAAGGGATGGCCGAGGAGATCACCCTGAGTATCGATCCCGTGACGGGCGAATACACCAGGCTGACTCGCTTTCTGCCTGGCGCGGATACGTCGGCGTTCGGGGGAAAGAGCCATGCATACCCGGAGGAGGTCTTTATTATCAGCGGGCGGCTGTACGACCAGGCCTTCGATCGCTGGCTTGAAGCGGGAGAGTACGCAAGTCGTCCTCCGGGAGAACGGCATGGTCCATTTAAGACCGATGTCGGGTGTGTGGTGCTCGAAGTGTCATTTCCCAATAGGGTGGTGGGCTGAAAGAGCGGATAGTGGGGAGGAACGCGGGGTGTCCGGATGGGACTGATCATCACTCTGAAATGGCACTCCGAACCTTCTTGCTGTCTGAAGAAGCCGTACGACGGACATTGGCGACCTATGCCGAGTTGGCGGCTGGGTGATCGCCAAATCCGCCTGAGGGGTGAGGGTTAGCTGGGGCCGCTTAATGGCTTAAAGTCGTATCTCGTTGAAACGCCAGCAATCATGGCGGTATGCTTGGACGATTCGCAAAATCGGAGGTGACCACAATGGGCACGAAAGAACTGTTAGACGAAGCCATGAAACTGAAACCAGAAGAACGATTCAGCTTGGTTGAAGGTCTGATCAAGAGCCTAGATGAGCCGGATAAGAAGCTCGATGAAATATGGGCTGAAGAAGCGGAAAAGAGACTCAAAGCCTATCGGGCTGGAAAGCTCCAAGGCGTTCCAATGGAGGAAGTATTTAAGGGCAAATGATGCGCGTCATATTCACTCGAATAGCGACGCAAGAGTTGGAGGATGCTATCCGCTTTTATGAGCTCGAATCTGCTGGGATCGGGCAACGATTCAAGGAGGAAGTGAGAAAGGCTGCAGTACGAATTGCTGAGTACCCTCAAGCCTGGTCCGTAGAGCGGGGTGAAGTAAGGAAGTGCCTCCTCCACAAGTTCCCCTATAAGCTGTTGTACTCCGTTGAAGAAGGCCATATTCTTGTCATCGCGGTAGCCCACCAACATCGGAAGCCGGACTACTGGGTCGGTGGAGATGAAACATAACAAGCCCGCCAAGGGCTGTTCTGCCCATGAGGCTCGACTATCGTCAGGGATCTATGAAGCGACCACGCGTGCGTGTCACACGAGGCGGCCGTCATGCTGCACTGCAAGCTTGCAGAAGCCTTGCGCAAGTGCATGACGCGTGTAAGATTGACGCAGGCCCAGGCGGGCAAACGTCTTGGTGTGGTTCAACCATGTATCTCCGAGATTGCGTGCAACAAGGTCGACAAACTATCTCTCGACTACCTGGTGGGACTCTGCGCCAAGGCCGGCCTGACCGTGGCCGTCAAGTTGGCTGCATAGTTGGGTGCTTCTTTTCAAAGGCGTCTGAAATGGGCTGATCGCTCCGTTGAAATTGCACGCTGACCCTTATTACTATTACTCTCTGACCTGTCCCATACCTAATTCCCTCATACGACAAGAATATGAGCAGCGAGAACTTTGGTAACCAGCTGAACCGGATTACGCGATCCGCGCGTGTACTGCTGTTTAACCAAGGAGAGTTGGCTCAGCTGACGTACGGCGCATTCGATATTGCAGCTAAAACGGTTCGAGACTCGGATCAGCAGGAGATCGTCATAACCTATCCAATCGGGTGGAGGCCAGATCGCCAGGCTGTGACAGGAAGCAACAATTATAAGAAGGATGAGTTACTGTCCCGATATCAGTTTCTCGCGTTCCATCAGTTGGCATTGAATGGGCTCGTCCAGCTTGTCACAATTATGGAAGCGCTGTTCGGGGACGTTGTCCGGGCGGTCATCTCAAAGTATCCGCACAAACTGGGTACGAAGCGATCGATGCCTCTCCAGGCAATTCTCGAGTCCTCCTCTCTTGAGGAAATTCACCTTAGAGCCGCGGACACTCTTCTGAACGAGCTTTCCTATAAGTCACCTATGGAGTTTGCTGAAGCCCTACAAGGTCTCATTTCAGTGAACTTGTTGGAGTGCCCAGCGTTCCACAAGTATCTTGAAATCAAAGCATCGCGGGACATCTTCATTCACAACCGAGGAATAGCTAACGACATCTATGTCCGAAAGGCAGGGACCCACCAGAGGGTCAAAGCCGGAACGAATCTTCCAGCTGACATTCAGTACTTTCTTGAGTCCTACGAGTCTTGTTTACAGGTGACCGAGTGGTTGGAAGAAAAGCTGCATGACATTTGGCACAGTTCCGAATTTGAGGAGCGAAGGGTTCAACAACTCGAAATAGAGCTCAAGGGTGACAGCGAAGTCAGCGGCAATGCCAAATAACAAACGTGTGCAGACGACGCTCGGATACCATGCGTGGCTGAGCTTTAGTATATAAACAGCGGCCGACCTGCAATAATGGGGATCGATGCTTCGCCATTCCTTGGAGGTCGGTTGTCTCCACGAAGCCCCACATTCGCCCTCAGCCAATCGTGTGGATGACAACAAGCGACGAGCTTCACGGGAGTCACGCTCATGAAGTACGTGGATGAGTTTCGCGATTGTGCCGTGGCGACGGCGCTGGCCGAGCGGATCAAGCAGACGGTGCGCCGGCCTTGGACGATCATGGAGTTCTGAGGGAGGGCAGACCCATGCAATCGTCCAATTCGGGCTTGATAGTCTCTTGCCGCCAAACCTCACGCTGGGTTCATGGGCGAGTGCGGACTAGATCGTTGAGGTGGTAGACAGGCAATCGCACTGTACTTACCAAAGTGTGCGCACGTGCTTGTATTGTCGGATGAGGTTGTCCTTGGTCAGCACGGTCGCATTTTCTTCTCTGGCGGTCGCGACAATGATTTGATCCGCCGGATCTCCGTGAAACGGCTGAGGCAGCGTTGTGGATCGATAGCTGAGCGTGGGGGTGAGGGGCACGAGCCGGAGCTTGGGCATCTCGAGGGCGACACGAAACCATTCTTCAGGATCGCACGAAATCCCTATCTTTTTTTTCTCCAGCAGCTTACTGAACTCCCACGCCGATATCGCTGAAAGGAGCAGCTCCGCATAGTGATCGGGATTGTTGAGAATGGTGCGGACGCGAGGGGAGAGCTTCTTCGGGTTCATCTGCCACCAGATCCACACATGCGTATCCAGGACGTACTTCACCGGCAGACGTTCCACTCTGTTTCGCCGAGAGGCGACACAATATCATCCTCGAAAACCAAGGCGTCCGCCAACCTGCCCGGTGCCGTGCGCTTTTCCGCAAAGGGAACGATTTCGGCGAGCGGCTTGCCTCGTTTTGTGACCACGACCGGCTCTCGTGTTTCCGCGACTTCTCCCAATACTTTCAACGCGTGCGCTTTGAAATCTGTCACGGGCATGGTTTTCACGTGAGAGTACCCCCTTTTATTTCTCGCTTCTGTTGGTAATCTTATATAGTCATTTATAATGGTCATGTCAAGCAACCGGCGTGAACAGTCGAAGTAGCACCCTGTTCCCATTACGCTCTTGGAGGTTTATAAGACTGGAGGCAGAGCAAGTTCTCTACTCATCGTGGGAGTGTTGTGTCGCAACGGGATCACCGTCATGAAGTACGTGAATGAATTTCGCGATCGCGCCGTGGCGGCAGCGATGGCGGAGCGGATTAAGAAGATAGTCCGTCGGCCTTGGACGATCATGGAGGTCTGCGGAGGGCAGACCCACGCGATTGTGCGATTCGGGCTCGATAGCCTGTTGCCACAAGACCTCACGCTCGTTCATGGACCGGGCTGTCCGGTTTGTGTGACGTCGGTATCGTTGATCGATCAGGCTGTTTGCCTCGCATCCATGCCAAACGTGATCTTCTGCTCGTTTGGGGATATGTTGCGAGTGCCAGGTTCACGTGGTGATCTGTTTGGAGTAAAGGCAGCAGGCGGAGACGTTCGGATTATCTATTCGCCATTGGATGCGCTCGAACTGGCTCGGAAAAATCCAGACCGTGAGATTGTCTGTTTCGCCGTTGGATTTGAAACGACCGCACCGGCCTGGGCCATGGCGGTTGCCCAGGCGAAGCAGTCGGGGATCACCAACTTCAGTTTGCTGATCGCCCATGTGCTGGTACCGCCGGCGATGGAGGCAATTCTGTCATCGCCGCAGAATCGAATCCAAGGATTCCTCGCAGCCGGTCACGTCTGCACGGTGATGGGCTATGAGGAGTACGAGGCCATCGCGCAAAAATATCGCGTGCCAATCGTCGTGACGGGGTTTGAGCCGCTCGATGTGCTTGAAGGCGTCGCCATGCTGGTGAGTCAGTTGGAAGAGGGACGGGTCGAGGTCGAGAATCAGTATGTACGATCCGTGAGCCGGGAGGGGAATCGACCGGCAAGGTCCATCGTGGAGGAGGTTTTCGAACCGGCTCCGCGGACTTGGCGCGGTATCGGTGAGATTCCAGCCAGCGGCCTGCGTCTGAAATCTGGCTACAGCGCCTACGACGCCGAGCTAAAGTTTCAGAGGGAACTTGCGCAGCTCTCAGTAAGCATTGAAGAATCGGAGTGCCAAAGTGGGCTGGTCCTCCAAGGATTGCTCAAGCCAATGGATTGTCCAGCCTTCGGGACTCGTTGTACGCCGGAACAGCCATTGGGTGCGCCGATGGTGTCGAGCGAGGGAGCCTGCGCCGCCTATTATCGATATCGAAGCCACGCGACGCGTGAAGCGAATGTTTCTCCAAATGTTGAGTGATGAGTCGGAATCATTTCGAAACCGCCCGTTCACCCTTCAACAGGCTCAGGGCGAACGATGTACTTCTGAAACATTGCGTTGTCTCATTCATGCTGAGCTATGTCGAAGCATGGGCACAAGAAATAGGCCATGAGCAACAACCAATCCTTTGAACCCTCCTGCCCGTTGCCGATCTCGGCAAAGAATACCGTGCAGCTTGCACATGGCGGTGGCGGTCGGCTCATGCAGGAGTTGATCCAAGACGTATTTGTGCGGGCCTTTCACAATTCCATGCTGGAGTCCCTACACGACGGCGCGACCTGGCAAGTTGAAAAAGGAACCCTCGCCTTCACCACGGATTCCTATGTGGTGCGTCCGCTGTTTTTCCCCGGCGGGGATATTGGATGCTTGGCGGTGAACGGCACGATCAACGATCTGGCCATGTGCGGCGCCAAGCCACTCTATCTGAGTGCGGGATTCATCCTGGAAGAAGGACTAAGCCTGGACGTGCTCCAGCGAGTCGTGAACTCGATGGCCGAGGCCGCGCGAGCGGCAGACGTGCCGATAGTGACCGGCGATACAAAGGTTGTGGATCGCGGCAAGGGTGACGGAATCTTCATCAATACGGCCGGGGTGGGCCTGGTGCCGGACGGCGTTCGCGTATTGCCGACGCGGGTGAAGCCGGGCGATGTGATTCTTGTGAGCGGTGATCTCGGTTCCCATGGCGTGGCGGTGCTCAGCGTGCGGGAAGGGATGACGCTCTCCGGCAACATTGAGAGCGATTCGGCGCCGTTGCATCGCATCGTCGCCCACCTGATCGACAGTGGCATCGACATCCGTTGCCTGCGCGACCTCACCCGTGGCGGGCTGGCCAGCGCGCTCAACGAATTGGCCACGGCGGCAAAGGTGGGCATGGTGGTTGAAGAATCTACCGTCCCTATCAGCGAGCCGGTGCGAGGGGCCTGCGAGCTGTTAGGGCTCGATCCGCTTTATGTGGCGAATGAGGGACGCTTCGTCGCGATGGTGCCGGCGGCGCAAGCCGAGGCCGCACTCACCGTGATGCGTCGGCATAAGGCGGCGAGCCAGGCGGCACACATAGGCGTTGTGACAGACCGCAATCCTTCCATGGTTGTTCTACGGACTGTCGTTGGCACGCATCGTGTACTGGATCTGCTCTCAGGCGAGCAACTCCCGCGAATCTGTTAAGCAGTAGGTGAGAGGCGGGCGTTCCTGACGCCGAAAGCGATCCCTATGACGAATCACACGATGAAGGACGGCCTGGTTTTGGGTACAACTCTGCTCGTGATCCATTCATTTGCCTCGTTCCTGGTGTTTCTCTATTGCCATATCAATACCGAGGGGCAGTCAGTGTTTGCCTATTTTCTCTTCTTTGTCGTTGACGCTCCGACCGTGCCCTTGGTGTTTGAAATCGAAGGGAAGATCGGACTTCTCACCAGCCTGACCGATTCATGGACCGACTTGTGGTACTACGGGCATCAAGGAGTCAATCTCAGAGCCTTCATTCTGATCACACTCTTTGGGGGGCTTCATTGGTTCATCATCGGGAATGTGATGAGTTATGCGATCAGTTGGATTCCGCAACGCCTAAGACTGAACCGGTGGCCTGCGTGAGCATTTGCTCGTCAATGGCCAAAGCGACTCTGACTTGCCCAAGCGGGTCTACCCTATCATCGGCTGTAGCATTCCGCGACAGTTGACAACGAGCTTTCCGTGGAGTTTTTCCCAATCCATTGGGAGAGGGCGCAGCGCGCGCAGTGCCAAGCCCTGCTCTTTCAACGCTATTCAGTTCAAGAGGGAGAAACGTATAGCTTGCTGGGATGGCACAATGATTGCGCGCTGGGGCCTTAAGGGCTCCTTAGAGTAGTGAAGAGGAGGGCTATGTCGTCACCATCCAGGGTCTTATCGATCTTGTTTACGCTGTTGTGCGTAAGCCTCGCGCAGGCTGCATCGGAGCAGAAGAGCAGTGAGAAAACGCTACGTGCATATTACGACTTACAGGAGGGCAAGCGTCTCTACGAGCAATATTGCCGGTTCTGCCATGGAGACCAGGGAAAAGGAAAGGCCTATGACGTGACGCCTCCGCCGGCCGATCTCACCAGTCCAGCCGTCCAGAAGAAGTCAGATTACGAGCTGACACAAACTATTCATGGAGGTGAGCAGGGGACCGCGATGGGGGCCTGGAAATGGGCCTTATCGGAGAAGGAGAAACAGAATATCTTGCTCTATATCCGGTGGTTGGCTCAATCAAAAGGTGAGAGTCGGTCACCTGCACAATGAAAATATCTTTGTACGAGAGCTGGAGCGGATGCGATGACCAACCATGAAAAGCGCAAACACATCATTCCGTGGATCGATCCGGAAGAACGGGTGACCGTGCATTTCCTTGATGAGAAGGACCTGAACGCCGAAGTGACCGGAACCACCGACGAGCTGGTCGACCTCTCTATAGAAACCAAGGTGCCTCATATGAAGCAGCGGATCTCGGTTCCTCTCAGGCTCACGGAAGTTTCAGAGGACCTCGGGCACTATACGAGGGATCCCGAGCGGCCCCTCAAACACCGCCGCCTCATGTTGATCGTCAATGAGAATCGGCCGACGGTTATCTACTAGAGGATTAACTTTGATTATGGAGGCAGTGATGAATCATTACCTGCTGTTGTGGATGCTCGCTATTGTCCTACTCACAACGGCCGGCTGTCCTCCCCGCCACCCGCCCCATTTCCCTCAACCGTTTGGTGTGCAGGACGAGACCAGTGGTCAGCTGTCACTCTCGTGCGATCGATCAATCACGTCATAGCGGCAGCCATCGCTCTCTCGGCGATCGCGTCACTCCTGGCCTGCGCGTCGGCGGTTGAAGGCATATGGCCACCGACTTCAGACTCACCTGCTCAAACCATCGTTGTCTCGCTCGATACCTGGCACGCGATGATCGCGTTTCCGCTTCAACAAGCAGACAGCGATCAGCCATCAGCATTCAGTTCCGAGGAAGGCACTTTCCCTCAGCACTCATCGCTCAGGACTCAGCGCTTCTATGAGGAGTGGGGCTATGCCGAGCGTGCCTGGTACTTGGAGGGAAAGACCGGTGTGACGGGGATTGTGCGGGCGCTGTTCTGGCCAACGGAAGGCGTCGTCGAAGTGGGGCACCATGATCGCGTGTGGGCAGACCGGACGCCGCAACCGCCCGCCGAGCTGTTCGAGTTCCGCCTCAGCGAGGAAGGCTATCGGCGCTTGCGCCAATACCTGCAGTTGACTCTGTTGAGTGATGAACCTCTCGCGTCGGTCTCACAGTCAGCGTTTTATCCTGCAAGGCGTTCCTACCATCTGTTTCATACCTGCCATCAGTATGCGGCGTTGGCGCTGCGTGAAGGTGGCGTACCGACCTCGGTGTTCTGGTCGTTCAATCGGACAAGTCTGGCTTGGCAACTTCGGCGTGCCACGAGGATGGCCCGGAATAGCCCATGAAGATGCAGAATCATGTTCGGTTCACGAACATTGCCACGTCTGTCCAGATGTTGGAACTATTGCTTGTAGTACAATCATTGGCAGGCACTCGTTTCTGCTCAATTGCCTCACGATGCTCGGGCCAATGGTGGAGAAGATAATGGTCTCCAAATCAGCAGTGAAGGTCGGCGGGACCCTGCTGGTGTGCCTCCTCGGGATCGTTGGGTGCGCCTCGCAGGCACCTCTCGATATCACCTCTTATGATCCCTCGCAGGATCAAACGGCCATTGCGAATCTCTACCGGAATCAAGCCGGGATGATGCGCGAGAAAGCCCATGCGCAAGCGACAGCCGCAGCGCGCTATGAGGCCCTCTTTGGGGCCGAGGCGGACTTGGTTTCCGGCGCACGGTTATTGGCGCACTACTATGAACAAACCGCACAGGAACTTGAACGGATAGCTGCGGCTCATGCCGCTGTGGGCCGCAACAGGCCACGGCCGCAGACCGACCGGTAATCATAGAGCTCATCGGTAGAGGAGGAATATATGAAACATTCTTCGACAGGTCGTCTACTTCTATTGCTGATCCCGATAGTGATGGTTCTCCAGGGCTGCGTGAGTACGGTGAGTCCTGGAAGTCGGGGGTTATTTTGGTATCCCCTTACCACCGGACTGACGAAAGAACCGCTCAAAGAAGGACTCTACTGGCGGGCGCCCTGGAATGACGTCTTTGTGTATGACACCAGATGGAAGAGCTTCAAGGAAAAGGTCGATGCACTAACCGCCGACGATCTGCCGGTCACCGTGTTTGCCGCGATCACGATGCGCCCCATCCCGGATGAAGTCTATTTTCTGGCCCAGGAAGTGGGACCTGACTGGTACAAGCAATTGGTGCAACCGCAACTTTTGTCGGCCGTGCGCGGTGTCGTTGCCAACTACACCATGGTCACCCTTCCGGAGCGCAGCAGCGAAATCGGGAACAAGATCGAAGCCGTGGTGGTGGAAGCACTGAAGGGACGTCATCTGGACGTCTACAACGTGGCACTCTCGGAAATGGAATTTTCCCAGATGGTGTTGAGGGCCATCGAACAGAAACAGGCGAAAGAGCAGGAGAAAGAACAGAAAGACTTCGAGGTGGTGATTGCACAACGCAATGCCGAGATTGCCAGGATTCAGGCCAAAGGCGAGGGGGATTCATTGAAGATACGCGCGGAAGGCGAAGCCGACAGCATGAGGATTCGGGCAACGGGACAGTCGCAGGCACAGGAAATCATCACCAAAACGCTGACGCCGGAGTATTTGAAGTTCAAGCTCTATGAAAGCCCCAATGCCAAAACCATCATCGTGCCCGACAAGCTCAATGTTCCAATGATTATCAATCCCGGCGCCGATCAACCGCGCTAAAAGTCGTCACTGTGCTGACGGAAACCATCCGGTGGTGCTGCCATTAGTGGGTGTCCAGAGGCTGGTTCAGGTAGTAAGGCAAGTTTCTCAATGTTCACTCGGGAGGATTTACGCGCGCAATGTGTGGAACCTCTTCCAGAGGAGATACAGCGGCGCTCCGGCTAAGACGGTTGCGAGTCCCAAGCCTGCTTCCAACGGTCGTTCAGAGACTGCGTTCCACACAATCACAACCGCCATGAGAATGAAGAACCAAGGGACAACGGGATAGAGCGGTGTGCGATAGGGGCGATGAAGGTCGGGCTCTTTGCGGCGCAAGATCAGGACTGCTCCCACCGCGAGGGCGCTGAAGATCGTGAGCACGGTGCCGCTGTAGATCAACAGCCGCTCGAAGCTTCCTGAAAGAATCAAAACCGAGGCCCACAGGCTCTGGAGAAGGATCGCGTTGACCGGCGTGCCTTGTGCGCCGGACGCTTTGTAAAAGTACGATGGAATGAGCCCGTCTCGAGCCATGGCATAGTATACCCGTGGTCCTGCCCACACCATCGCACTCATGCCTCCCGCGATCGAAAGGCAGAGGATGAGGGTCACGAACCAGGCTGTGTCAGAACCCAGCAGCGCCACGGCGGCCTTGTTCGCGACGGGCAAAAGCGGAGACGTGGCGAAGTCCGTCACAGGCAGCGCATAGAAGTAGAACGTGTTCAAGAGGAGATAGAGAGCCGTCACAAACAGCGTACCGCTAATCAGGGCACGAGGAATGGTGCGAGCCGGCTCGATGACTTCTCCAGCCAAATAGACTGCGGCATTCCATCCTGAATAAGCGTAGAGGGCAAAGATCAATGACACGATAGCACGTCCCAGACTCGGAGCAGCTTGTGCATCGGAAAGGCTCACATGAGCCCAATCGCCTTTGCCCCCCATCAGCCCTGCCGTGATGAGTGTGAGGATCGCTCCCAAGTTCAACAGGGTCAGCGCGCGCTGGAGAATCCCGCCTGCTTTCCCCCCTAGCAGATGAAAGGCGGTGATTGACCACAGAAGGGCAAGGGCGAAGGCAGTTGAGGGCAGGCCTCGTTCATCATCAAGAGGAAAGAGTTGACTGAAATAGGCCGCGAAGCTCATACCCCCTGCCGCAATGGCCGCACTGAAGCCGACGGTGAAGGATGTCCATCCACTAAGAAACCCAATGAACGGCCCATAGGCTCGGTGGAGGTAGACATATTCTCCGCCGGCCACGGGAATTGCTGTGCCTAACTCACTGTAAGACAGCGCACCTGCGAGGGCGATCAGTCCTCCTAGGAGCCAAATAGAAAGAATCAACCACGGATGGCCGAGATCGCGCGCCATGAATCCCGTCGTGGTAAAGATGCCCGTCCCGACGACGTTGCTGACCAGCACGCAGCCGGCTGTGAACCAACCGATGCGACGGGGGAGTGTGGACGGATCACTATTAGGTCTGTCTATCGCTATGAGTAGCTCCTACTGTTCCCCAGGATGGATCAGTGGAACAAACCGTACGAGGGTGCGAGTTGTTCGCTGATAACCCTCTGCTGTCCGGTGATACAGATCAAGAGTCTGGATGTCTCGGCCAACCGGTATGATCAGCCGACCACCCACCGCCAATTGGTCGAGCAGCGGTTGAGGGACGTGCTCTGATGCGGCCGTCACGATAATGGCGTCGAAAGGAGCTTCTTCAGGCCAGCCCTGGTATCCATCACCGACCCGAACTCGGACATTCGTATAGCCCAGCTCTGCCAACGTCTGTGTTGCTTGGCGAGCAAGCGGCTCCACGATCTCAATCGTGAGCACCTTGTCGGCCAGCTCAGCGAGAATTGCCGCTTGGTACCCGGAACCCGTCCCGATCTCCAGCACCTTGTCCGTTTTCTTGAGTTGAAGAGATTCTGTCATGTTCGCAACTAAGGAAGGTTGTGAAATGGTTTGACCGTAGCCGATTGGCAAGGGGCCGTCGATATACGCAAAGAGGGAATATTGTGCTGGTACAAAGCGATGGCGTGGCACATGCTTCATCGCAGCAATCACGGTCGGATCTTTGATGCCGCTGGGGACGATGTACTGATCAACCATCCGGTTGCGCTCAGTCTCGCGTGTCGAAACCATGGAAGACGAATCCGCTCCTCTCTCTCTATTGCACGAAGAGGTCCCGGTCGCTAGGCCGATAATGGCAATACAGAGAAGGGGAAAGCGCAAGGACCATTGATGGAAACACGTCATGACCCCTCTCGCGGTGCAGGCAAGCACTCATGCTGGAAAGGAGCAATCGCGATGCCATGGCTTTGAACGAAAGAGTGAAGCAAGGTCCTGTCGAGCGACTGAAGGTGTGGCGTTACACTACAGAAACAGCGTCAGCGTTGTAGCAAGTTATCCCTGCACATGGGTTCAGAGAGTTTGTGCTCATGCTCCAACCTGTCGGAGAGATTCAGTTTTTGTCCGTGTCTTCGGAGGGCACCAGCTTTGCTCCATCCACTCCTGTACTTGTGAGACATTTCCTATGCCGATCCTTCCAAGCGACCTCCAGGCTGCGCTGTATTATGAAAGTCTCCCCGATCAGTTTGTCCGATGCACGCTCTGTCCCCATGACTGCAAGATCGCACCAGATGGTCGAGGCGTGTGTGGAGTCCGAATCAACGGGGACGGACACCTGTTCACCCTCGTCGGAAACCGCATTGTCTCGGCGGAGATCGATCCGATCGAAAAGAAACCGCTGTTTCACTTTCTGCCGGGAAGTACGGCGTACTCGATTGCGACGGTCGGCTGCAATTTGCGTTGCCGGTTCTGCCAGAACTGGACCATCTCCCAATGGCCGAAGCTCAAGGAGTTTATGGACCGGGGTGAGGAAGCGCCTTTAACCGTCGGTGAGCACCCGGTGACCGAGTGGTGTGTCGAAACAGAATCACCCGAGGTACGATGGGGAATTGGGACGCTAGTGCTGCCCTCCGAGCTGGTCGCACAGGCCGAACGTGCTGGGTGTCGAAGCATCGCCTATACCTATACCGAACCGACGGTCTTCTATGAGTTGGCCCTCACCACCGCACGTCTCGCATCCGCAGCCGGATTAGGGAATGTCTTTGTTACGAATGGATTTATCTCGCTCGATCCTCTGCGGGAGATCGCCCCGTACCTGAGTGCAGCCAACATCGATCTTAAATCGTTCCGTGACGGCTATTACAAGAGATTGTGCGGAGCCAGGCTGGAGCCGGTCTTGGCGGCCATTCGGGAATACAAGAAGCTCGGAGTGTGGATCGAGCTCACCACCCTATTGATTCCTGGGTTGAACGACGATGAACAGGAGTTACAGGACATTGCACACTTCATCAAGACTGAGCTGGGTGAAGATGTGCCCTGGCATATCAGCCGTTTCTTTCCTGCTTACAAGATGGAGCATTGGCAGGAAACGCCGATCCGCTCATTGTTGCGAGCCAGGGAGGTCGGACAAGAGGAAGGGTTGCAGTATGTCTACCTGGGAAATGTGCCCCATGAAGAAGGAGCGGAGGATACGACCTGCCCCGGGTGTGGGAGGGTCGTGATCCGACGGCGTGGGGTCATGGTCGTGGAGAATCGACTGCGAGCCGGTCGGTGTCAGGATTGCGGCCGGGTCGTGACGGGGCGTTGGGCCATCGGAGGCTAACCGGAATATTGATGAACGTGTCTGACACAAACACGGTGATCAGGGCGCTCGTCTCACGTGTGCCGGGGCGTTTTTCATCGGAGCTCGGGCTCAACTTGCACGCTCGCCGCGAGAAAGATTTGTTCCTCTGGTTCTTGGCGGCGCTCCTCTATGGGGCGAGGATTTCAGGTTCCATCGTGATGAAGACCCATCGTGAATTCGTCAGGCGCGGGATCACAAGTCCGGAAGCCATCGTGAAGACCAGGTGGGATGGATTGGTCAGTGTGCTCGATGAAGGTGGCTATGCTCGTTATGACTTCAAGACCGCGACAAAATTGTTGGATGTGATGACACATCTTCTCGATCAGTATGACGGCGATTTGCAGAGGCTCCACGATGTCTCCAGCGATGCATCTGATCTGGAAGGTCGCCTGAAGGGCCTGGACAAGGGTATCGGCGAGGTGACCGTGCAGATCTTTCTGCGCGAGTTGCGGGGAATATGGCCCAAGGCCCAGCCGACCTTGTCGCCCTTGGCTGTTCTTGCGGCGAGAGACCTGGCGCTCTGCTCGCGCATGAATGGGAACGGAGGTGATGCCACCGTGGAGCGGCTTCGTAATTTGTGGAATCAGGCCGGCGTGAAAGGAAAGAGCTTCATCGATTTCGAATCGGCGTTGGTGCGGCTCGGGCGCGGGTACTGTCGTCGCCAGCGTAAACGGGATTGTCCCATGCGGGAATTTTGTACAAGCCGGCGAATGGGTCAGTTCCGGCGAGGCAGCAGGAACGGGAGAGGGGGTGAAAAGCAGCCATGATCGATCATTATTCTTTCGGGAGCGTCACGATCGATGGTCGAACCTATGACTCCGATGTGATCATTTATCCGGAGCGCATTAACGATCGTTGGTGGAGGAAAGAAGGCCATTGGCTACAACTGGCCGATCTGGGTGGTGTGCGTGAAACTCATCCGAGCGTGCTGGTGATCGGCACCGGTTATTTCGGAAGGATGTATGTCGATCCGGCGGTATCAGACTGGTTACAGCAGCAAGGGATCACCCTCATTGCCTGTGACACGACGAGAGCCTGCGCAGAGTTTAACAGATTGAAAGAGACCCAGAAAATTGTGGCGGTACTCCATCTAGCCTGTTGATGGGGCCCGCATCTCGGGAGCAAGGATGACAGTCTCAACGAAACAACGGCGCGCCGGCTATTGCGACCTGTTGGAATCAGGCGTTCTAGTTGAACGTGTCGCGCAAGCAAGGGAACGATTGCGCCGCTGTCATGTGTGTCCTCGCCATTGTGCGATCGACCGTCTTGAGGGGGACCTCGGCTTTTGCCTAGTAGGAGCCAAGCCCTTCGTATCCAGCCATGGTCCCCACCATGGGGAAGAAGCACCGCTTCGTGGCTGGAACGGATCGGGCACGATCTTTTTCGCGAACTGCAACCTGCGATGCGTCTATTGCCAAAATTATGAAATCAGTCAGTTGCGAGCGGGAGGAGATGTCTCGGCGCAAGAACTGGCCGAAATGATGGTGAACCTCCAAGAGGTGGGCTGCCACAACATCAATCTCGTCACACCCTCGCATCAAGTCCCGCAAATCCTGGAAGGGCTGTTGCTGGCCGCACAGCAGGGCCTTCACATTCCGCTGGTCTACAACACCAGTTCGTACGACGATGTGGAGACACTTCGGTTGCTTGACGGAATTGTCGACATTTACCTGCCCGACTTTAGGTACGCCGATATGGAGGCTGGGTTGAAGTACTCCAAAGTGCCCGGCTATCCCGAGATCGTTAAGACTGCGATCAAGGAAATGCACCGGCAAACCGGTGACCTGGTGATCGACGAACGGGGTCTGGCCGTGCGCGGCGTACTCCTGCGTCATCTCGTGTTGCTGGGTGGAATCGCCGGGACTCAGTCGAACATGCGTTTCCTCGCGGAGGAGATTTCACAGCACACCTACGTCAATATCATGGATCAGTATCGGCCCTGCTGGAAATCGTTCAACGATCCGCCGCTGGACCGATCGATCACGAAGCAAGAATTTGAGGAAGCGGTTGAGGCGGCCAAGGCGGCCGGACTGCACCGCCTCCATCGCGAACGATCGGGCTCATCGGTGGCCTGGATCGCGGAGGTCTGAGATCCTGGCTCTCACATGTCACGTATCACGGAGCATCCATGGCGCCGTGTCTACAAGTGGGTTGGACCATTCCCCCGCCGACCGAGCCGAGGAAAACTCGTGAGAAATTTCGAAGAGAACGAGAGCAAAAGGTCGGACAGTTTGTCGCAGATGGACTGCTTCGGTCGGAGAGGATTCGGCCCGCTCTGCTGGCAGTCTCCTGCGAAGATTGTGCGTGTGTGGTTGGGAGACGGAGGTTTTGGATATCAAGAAGGTGCCCCTTACGATCGTATTTGTATCACAGCCGTTTATGATGAGGTTCCGGCCACGCTGCTGGAGCAACTCAGGGTGGGAGGAAAGCTCATTGCACCGATTGAGGAACAAGGGGTGCAGAACCTCACGCTGCTGCGCAAAGGTGAACATGGGATGAGTCGCCAGGTCATCTGTCAGGTGCTGTACATCCCGTTGCGAGGGCAATACGGGCAGGTTCGGGCTTCGTTGGCAGATTGAGACTTGGCAGAAAGGGCGACATGATCGAGCCGATGATTGTCGAGTCTTCTCGGATTTCACCCGTGCAGGAAGCAATCGAAATCGTAGAGCGGAAGGGATTAGGTCATCCCGATACCATCTGTGACGCGGTGATGGAGGCTGTTGCCATCCAATTGTCACAGGCTTACCTCAAGACCTGCGGACGGGTCCTTCATTTTAATGCAGACAAGGCGATGTTGGTAGCAGGCCAGGTTGTCTGTCGATTCGGAGGTGGTTCAGTGATGGCTCCAATGCGACTGGTGATGGGCGACCGAGCCACCTTCGAATGGAAGGGCAAGCGTATCCCGGTCAAGGAGATCGCCGAACGAACGGCATACAAATGGTTCAAGCAGCATCTGCCTCGTATCGAGCCCCTCAAGGATCTGGAATGCCAATTCGAACTGAAGCCGGCATCGGAGGAGCTCCGATCCGTGGCTGAGCGGCCGCGAGAAGCCGTCGCCAATGATACCTCCGCCACTGTGGGATACGCCCCGCTGACGCCGACGGAGCGGTTGGTATTCCAGATCGAGCGATTTCTGAACGGCCCTTCCTTCAAGAAAGAATTTCCCGACACCGGCGAAGATGTAAAGGTGCTGGCTGTACGAAACGGGAGAGATGTGACGGTGACGGTGGCTATGCCGTTTCTGGCTCCATTGATCCGTCGTGAGTCCGAGTATTTCAAACGAAAGGCAGCGGCAGGACGAGTACTGACTGATTTCGTGACGCGAAAGAGCGGAACAGATTTCTCTCCTTGCATCTACTTGAATGTATTGGATCAGCCGGGTGGCGGGGAGGCCGGCGCGTACCTGACGCTGCTCGGCACCTCGGCAGAGTCGGGAGATTCCGGCGAGGTCGGGCGAGGCAATCGGGTCTGTGGGATTATTTCCCTTCACCGGCCGGCAAGCGCCGAGGCCGCACCCGGCAAAAATCCTGTGGCTCATGTGGGGAAGATTTACAATGTGTTGGCGCAGGTATTGGCGGAGGATATCTATAAAAAGGTACCGGGGTTACTCGACGTGACGGTCTGGATCACGAGCCAGATCGGCCGGCCAATTTCCTCGCCGCAAGCCGTGGCCGTCGAAGTCATCCCGAGAAGAGGTGTGAAAGTGGAGGCCGTTCGTCCACAGATTCAACGTGAAGTCCAGCTAGCCTTCACGCACATGAAATCCTTCTGCCATGCATTGTCACGAGGGCTTTACGCGGTGTGTTGAATACCTGAGCCTTCGGTGAGTGTTGATCGAAAGGATCAAGGTTCGGGTTAGACGGGTTGCATGCTTGTTCCTCGACGATACCAAGACCGAAGCGTCTTACAGAATGAATTGATGCCCTACCGCAATCGTTGCAAAATATTCCGCAAGACGGCCTTTCGTTCCTTGAGATCTTCCCGGAATTCTTGATTCTCTGTGTCGGCAATCTCTGCGCCGAGATCAGATACGGCACTCTGAAGCGCCCAGATGAGGATATTCTGCTCATTCGGCTCCAACGATAGCTGCACCATAAGCTTCCCCCCTTTCTTGCAACATTTTAACAAGCGCGTCTCTGCAATTTTCCCCGCAAGTCGCTCGCAAGCTCGTCCGGAAGGCGGTCGCGGTTCTCCATCGTGATTGTCACGAGACGGCAGTCGGGCCTCCTCGCCTCAGCCATTTGACCACTTCCATGACAACAACAGGGAGAAGCCCCATGGCAGCCATGAGTTCCCAATCTTCGAGCGGCAAGGGGGCGACCTTGAAAATCGGCGCGGCTGCCGGGATGGTGAGGACGGCCAGTTGCACGCCGAGCGACAGGAGGAACGCCCAGACGAGTGAGCGATTACTGGTCATCCCCAGTTGGAAGAGCGACAGGCGATCGCTGCGCGAGTTGAAGGCATGCACGAGCTGCGCGAGTACCATGACGGTAAAGGTCACCGTCCGCGCCTGCTCGATACTCTGATCCCAGAGAAAGACACTCGCGCTGAACGCTCCCAGGGCGATCAAAGCCAGCATCAAGCCTTCGCCGCCGATCGACAGCAGGCGGGCTCGGTCCAGAAGCCGGTCATCTGGGCGGCGAGGGGGCCGACTCATGAGGTCGGGCGCTTTCGGATCCACGGCCAAGGCCAGAGCCGGAATACCGTCCGTGACGAGATTCATCCAGAGGATCTGAATCGGCAGCAGCGGGAGAGGAAGACCGAGCAACGCGGCAAAGAGCATGACCAACACTTCGCTGACGTTGCAAGACAGAAGAAAATGAACCGTCTTGCGGATGTTGTCGAAGATCCCTCTCCCCTCTTCGACAGCCGCGGCGATCGAAGCGAAGTTGTCGTCCGTCACCACCATGTCCGACGCTTCTTTCGTCACATCGGTGCCGGCGATGCCCATCGCCACGCCGATATCCGCGACCTTGATCGCCGGCGCGTCGTTCACCCCGTCACCGGTCATGGCCACAATGGCCCCCTTCCGCTTCCAGGCCTGGACGATTCGGAGCTTGTGCTCGGCCGATACACGGGCATACACGCCGACCCGCTCGACATGTTCCATCAATTGCTCATCGGTCAAGTCATCGAGTTCCGACCCCGACAATCCCACTTCGTCATTGCGATGCAAACCCAACTCGCGGGCGATGGCGACGGCTGTGTCCTTGTGATCACCCGTGATCATGGCGGTTCGGATGCCCGCTTCCCGACAAAGGCGCACCGCCTCCATCGCTTCGGGCCGTAGAGGATCTTTCATCGCAAGCAGGCCGAGAAAAACCAGATCGCATTCAACCTCTCCATCCGAACCAGCCGGTTCACGAAGAGGACGATGTGCGACTCCCAATACTCGAAGGGCTTGTTTTGCCAACGAGGCGTTGGCATCGCCGATGAGCCGTCGTTGCTCCTCGTTCAGTGCCTCCGTCCGGCCATCCAGCGTCAAGCGCGTGGCGCAACGTTTCAGCAAGACATCCGGCGCTCCTTTGCTGTACGCCATGCTGCCCTGCTCCGTGCGGCGGACGACCGTCATCATCTTTCGTTCCGCATCGAACGGAATTTCTCTTTCCACGGGAGCCCGGCGTTCCAATTCATCTTTTGTGAGACCGACCTTTGCCGCTGCTACGAGCAGCGCGCCTTCGGTCGGATCGCCGATGATCTGCCACGTACCGTTTTCCTGTCGCAATGTCGCGCCGTTGCACAGCACCGCTGCCGTCAAAAGCTGACGCAATCCGGGTCTGAGCGCCTCACATCTCACGCCTGACGCTTCACGGATTTCCCCGGCCGGCTCGTATCCCTCGCCGGTCACTTCGAAGTGGGTGTTGTCCAAGACCACACGTGTGACCGTCATCTCGTTCTTCGTCAAGGTGCCGGTCTTATCGGTACAGATCACGGTGGCGGAACCCAGCGTTTCGACCGCGGGCAATTTGCGGATCAGGGCATGCCGTTTCACCATCCTGGTTACGCCCAAGGCCAGCGTAATCGTGACGACGGCGGGAAGGCCTTCGGGCACGGCTGCCACGGCGAGGCTCACTGAGGTGAGGAACATTTCAATCAGCGGTTCACCCCGGAGATACCCGAGAGCGAACACCACGGTGACGACGCCCAGCGCCAGCCACAGGAGCGTATAGCCGAATTGCTCCAACCGGCGCTGCAACGGCGTTTCGGCACGCTCTGCTTCGGCCGCCTTCTGGATCATGTCGGCGATCCGGCCCAGTTCCGTCTTGAGACCGGTCGCCACCACCACACCACTGGCCTTACCGGAGACGGCAACGGTGCCCATGAACACCATGTTGTGTTGATCGGCGAGCGGGACCTCGGTGGTTTCGAGGCGCTCCGCCTGTTTTTGAACGGGCGTCGATTCACCGGTGAGTGAGGCTTCTTGAGCTTGGAAATTCGTCGTATAGAACAGGCGTGCATCCGCCGGAATGCGGTCGCCTGCTTCGAGGACGATCACATCTCCTCTGACCAGTTCTCGTGCCGGAATGGACTGCAGCACGCCGTCGCGAATGACACGGGCCATCGCGACCGACATCTTGCGCAGTGCCGCCAGCGACCGTTCGGCTCGAAATTCCTGCACGAATCCCAGCACGCCATTGAGAAACACGATGGCCAAAATCGCGGCCGCATCGATCCAGTCCTCCAAGAAGCCGGACACGACGGCAGCTCCGATCAACACCCACACGATGAGGCTGGTGAACTGTGAGAGAAAGAGTTTCAGGAGTGAGAGAGGAGGAGCTTCGGGCAGCTCATTGAGTCCGTCTTGTGCTTTTCGGCGGGCGACTTCATCGGCTTTCAGCCCAGTGTTGAGGTCTGTCTGAAGTTCACCTGCCAGGGCCTCCGCCGGCCGGGCATACCATGCCGTTGCGCTCTTCGGCTGATTGGCTGTCTGTGTGTTCTCCTCAAGCCGCATCACGTCCTCTTTGTTAGAACAGGTCGCAGCAGGGTACATGCCATGCCTAGCATACGACTATCAAACCTCCATTACACTGTTCACTGTGGCGTTATGCCACCACGGCGGACGACGACAGTGGTTAATTGCAACACAAGGAAAGGGCGGTACTAAGAGGAAGTTGTTGGTGACTTCTTATTACCCGTTGAAGAGGAGCCATAGCCCCAGGATGTAGACGATGATCATCAACAGGCTATCCGGTTCAATGAGCATGAACCGCCGTTCCGCCCGGTAAATGATCCCCATCAACCCAATGTTCATCATGAAAATCGACCAGAGGGCTGTGAGTGCATGGGTTGAACTCACCGTACTCAACAACCCTCCTCCCCCATACGCGAGATCGGCGAAGAAAAACGCCGCCATATTAAAGGCATTGCTGCCAAAAAGATTGCCGACCGCCAAATCAAACGCGCCCAATCGGACGGCTGAAATGGAGACGACCAGCTCCGGCAACGATGTTGTGATCGCGAGCATCGAGGTCCCGATAAAGGTGGCTGTAATGCCTGTCTCTTCAGCAATCCGCTCAGCCGACCACGCAAGAACCGGCGCCGCGACCAGCAAGACGAGCGCGCCGATGGAGAACCCTACGGCGGCATGACGCAGCTCGCCATGGCGATTTAGATCGGTGCGTTGCTCCTCAGCGATACCTTCCACGACCGCTTTTTGCTCAAGTTGACGGCGAGCCATATCCTCTTGGCGGAACACCAACCTCATGCCCAAGATATACAGAATCAGCAGGGTCAAGCTCTCAAAGCCCACGCCAAGCTGAACGACCTCGATCCGCAACAGCACGAAAAAGGCCGCGAGTGCCGTGAGCACCATGGCGAGCGCAGCCGTCAACGTATGCCCCAAGGCCGCCTGTTGCCAAACCCGCTTCTGGCGATGCAGTAGATCGATGAGCCCCAGCGTCAACATATTAGTCATACCGGCCCCGAAGAGATCGCCGGCCGCCAGGTCCGGGGCATCGATCCAACCGGCGCTCATCGTTGTGAGCACTTCCGGCAACGATGTGGCGGCCGCCATGAGCAGGACGCCGATCCACAATCGACCTAGTCCGGTCAGATCGGCAATCTGATCCCCATAGTGTGAGAGTTTCGTTCCCGCGAAGACGATGGCGCCCGCAGCAATCACGAAGAGCAGCCACGGCATGAGGTTCTTCCTTTTTCTATAATCCTACCGAAGGCGGACTTCAAAATTAGTGGAAGCAGAACGGAATGTCCATCTCAGATCTTGGTTGGCGAGGTAACACACTTTAAGAAGTCCCATCGCCAGACACAGACAAGACGCGACGAAGCGTCATGAAGGGACTATTTTCTTCGGCCGGAACAATCCGAGCCCCTCTGAAAAACAATAGGCCGTCGATATGATCCTCCACTTGTTCAACTTGCTTCACTATCTCCTGAACACCGGAGCGCAGTGGGACCTGCTGCGCCATTGTACCCCCAACTACAAAACTGTCCATCGCCGATTACAACTCAGGTCGACTCCTACATACTTGAGGCCAAGCCCGAGCCCCATCAGGGATCGGGCTTATGATAGCAATAGACTTGGTGACGATCTCGAGCAGGGTTGACGTGAACATGGTTGCTCCGCCCCGAGCCACTCGAAAATTGAAACCCAGTATGGCCTTACACTGGAATCATCGTCGCTCCTTCGTTGAACGATTCTTTGCCAGGCTTCAGTGGAAGCGCCTGCATCACCATGCTTCTCAAGCAATATGAGAGAGGTTCTAGTAATCCACGCTCATGACATATTTTCTCGCCGCACCTCGTGCAGCGGTGACTTTAATCGGTCGCATCATGTCATTGTTCTCATGGTCGAGAATATGGCAGTGCCATACGAACCCATGCGCACCGGCATCTGGGTCAAAGGAATAGCTTCCGGCCGCACCAGCCGGCGTGTCCGTTGGCGTAAAGCGCACGGCGATGCGAGTGACTTGGCCTGGATACGCGATCACGGTATCTTTCCATCCGGCTTCGTTGACTTCCGGAGGATGGACGGGGCCATGGAGATACGGCTGGAGGTTCGGATTCCCGCCATATTTCAATCCCGAGGCAACGGATGGCGCATATGTTAAGGAACGTCTGATTAATTCACGTTTGCACGAAGACATCTGCTTCTGGGTAG
>JBBIKN010000017.1:0-24434 GCA_037445435.1 Nitrospira sp.
ATCGCACCCGTTCGCCTGGGCGAAAGAGGCCGGTCCAATTGCCGGCAGGCGGCAGACCGTTCATCAGGAACGTAAAGGTGGATCCGGTAACATCGGCAAAGTCCGTCGGGTCCATCCGCATTTGCTCCCACATCAAATAGTTCCGCAGGGCCCGCCACAGCCCCCATTTCCCCACATCGGAAACAAATTCTCCTGCATCGCGCTTTTGAAAGTTGTAGTAGCCGGAGAATTTCTTGAGGTTGTCGAACACGGCCTCTGCCGGCTCGAAGGTCCATTCAGAGAGCATCACGACATATTCCCGATCGTAGTGAAACGGCTCCGGTTCGAGCGGGTCCAGAATCATCGGGGCATACATGCCTTGTAATTCTTGGCCGCCCGAGTGGCTGTGATACCAATAGGTCCCGCTCTGCTTGATGGGAAACCGATAGGTGAACGTCGTCCCAGGCTGAATACCGTTGAAGCTCACACCAGGCACCCCGTCCATGTGAGCGGGTAAAAGCAGTCCATGCCAGTGAATCGAAGAAATTTCTCCAAGTTGATTCGTGACGCGGAGGGTGACATCTTGCCCTTCCCTCAAACGGATAAGGGGCCCCGGGATCGTCCCATTTATCGTCATGACCGTCCCGGTTTTACCGTTCAGGGTAATGGACCGTTCACCGATGGCCAAGTCGATGATTTTCCCAGTGAGTGTGGGACTGTCCGGACTTGGCCGTGTAGCGAGTGGTAATGAAGGACTTGCACAGGAGGGCAGAAGCGGTTGGAGCGCGGCCAGCAGCCCCACCGCTCCCGCCCGTTTCAGCAAGAAACGCCTGGATATCACCTCATCCTGCATCGTGTAGGCCGGTATCCGGAGAGCCGTCAGAGTGCCAACCTACGGAGCCGCAACGCGTTGGCGATCACGGAGACGGAACTGAACGTCATCGCCGCGCTCGCGATCATGGGGCTCAGGAGGACCCCCACGAACGGATAAAGAATTCCGGCGGCTATCGGCACACCCAACGTATTGTAGACGAAAGCGAAGAAGAGATTTTGCCGGATGTTGCGCATGGTGCCTCGGCTCAGACGACGCGCCCGAGCAATCGCCCGTAGGTCGCCCTTCACGAGCGTGACTCCGGCGCTCTCCATCGCCACATCCGTTCCCGTCCCCATGGCAATCCCCACTTGGGCTTGCGCGAGAGCCGGCGCGTCATTGATCCCGTCGCCGGCCATGGCTACGACGTGCCCTTCTGCCTGGAATCGCTTGATGACCGCCGCCTTTTGCTCGGGCAAGACGTCGGCCTGCACTTCATCGATGTTGAGCCGACGAGCCACCGCCTCGGCTGTCGTCCGATTATCTCCCGTCAACATCACGAGCCGCAGTCCTTCACGATGCAACAAGTCAATGGCCTCCGGTGTAGTCGGCTTCACCGGATCGGCCACACCCAGCAACCCTGCCGGCTTGCCGTTGATCGCCGCGAACATGACGGTCTGGCCATCCTGCCTCAACGGGTCGGCCTGGGCCAATAACGGCGCGGTCTCGACGTTCAATTCATTGAGAAACAGCACTGTGCCGACGGTCACGGCACGGCCCTCGACCGTTCCTGTGACTCCCTTCCCTGTGAGCGAGCGAAAATTTAGTGTCTTCCCCGGAACGATTCCTTTGTCCCGGGCACCGGAGACAATCGCCGCCGCCAAGGGATGCTCGCTGTTTTGCTCCAGACCGGCCACCAATCGAAGCAGCTCGGCCTCGGTCACATGGGACAACGGCACCACCGTCTGTAGACGAGGCTTGCCTTCCGTCAATGTGCCTGTTTTGTCTACGACCAAGACATCGACCTTCGCCAAGGTCTCCAGGGCCTCTGCGTTCCGGATCAGCACGCCGGCCGTCGCGCCTCGCCCCGTTCCGACCATGATGGACATGGGAGTCGCAAGCCCGAGCGCGCAGGGACAGGCGATGATCAACACCGCGACGGCATTGAGCAAGGCATAGGCCATCCGTGGCTCAGGACCATAGATCGCCCAGATCGCAAAGGTCGCTGCGGCAATAAGCATGACGATCGGCACAAAGTAGGCGGCAACGACGTCGGCCAGCCGTTGAATCGGCGCACGGGTACGCTGCGCCTCACTGACCATCCGTACGATCTGCGCCAGCAGTGTTTCTCGACCGACTCGCTCAGCTCGCATGATGAAGCTTCCCGTCCCATTGACGGTCGCTCCGACCACTTTCTGCCCCGGCTGCTTCTCCACCGGGATCGACTCACCGGTCACCATCGATTCATCGACGGCACTCGTTCCCTCCAGCACCACGCCGTCCACGGGAATCTTTTCACCGGGTCGAACCCGTAATTGATCGCCGACCTGCACCTGTTCCAACGGGATATCTTCTTCGTGCCCATCACTCCGGACAATACGGGCCGTTTTCGGTGCGAGCCCCAGCAGAGCCTTGAGCGCACTGCTGGTTCGACTACGGGCCCGCAGTTCCAGCACCTGCCCCAATAAGACCAGCGCAATAATGGCCACCGCCGGCTCGAAGTAGACGGCCAGCTCGCCGCCATGGCTACGGAACGAATCAGGAAACAGGCCGGGCGCGAGAGTCGCTGCGACGCTATAGAGGTATGCGGCGCCGGTACCGAGTCCGATGAGGGTGAACATGTTGAGATGTCGATTAGCAACTGAAGCCCAGGCTCGCTCGAACAGTGGTCGACCGATCCAGAGCACGACCGGGGTCGCGAGCACGAACTGAAACCAGACCAACGCCCGCCCTGAAAAGAGTTGCTGTAGCGGTCGGCCCGGAATCATCTCGGAAATCATCAGCGCAAGAATGGGTGACCCGAGGACCACGCTCTGCCAAAATCTGCGAGTCATATCGACCAACTCGGGGTTGGCCTCTTCCTCCGTTACCGTACGTGGCTCTAACGCCATCCCACATATCGGACAATTGCCGGGACCGGGCTGCACGATCTCTGGGTGCATGGGACAGGTGTATTCGGTACGGGTGACGGGCGCAGACACATCAGCAGGTTCCAGTGCCATCCCGCACTTCGGACAGGCTCCCGGACCCTTCTGACTGACCTCGGGATCCATTGGACACACATAAGTGGTGCTGCCGTCTGTCGAGACCGACGCTGGTTTCGGGATCCGCTGCTCAGGTGGGGTCAGGTAATACCCGGGATCGTTGCGGAATTTTTCGAGACATCTGGTCGCGCAGAAGTAGTACGTCTTGCCGCCATACTCGTATGAACCGGCCGCCGTAGCAGGCTGGACCGTCATGCCGCAGACAGGGTCGATCTCACCCTGCGCAACCGGCTGCATCATAGGCAGCGGTTTCCGGTGAGGAGGCCTGGTGACCATGTTAAGGGGCTTCTTGTTCAGCGCTCGCTCGGGGTCTGCCCGAAATCGCTCCAGGCAAGAAGCACCGCAAAAATAGTAGGTCCTGCCTTTGTAGTCATACTGACCCGCTGCTGTGGCTGGATCGACGGTCATTCCGCAAATGGGGTCGATCTCAGACTTCACGTGAGCGTGGGAATGGTCCTTCGTATCTTGACTAACTTCGCTCATGCGGTCATGTCCTGCATGCGGCTTCCCGCAACAACCATTCGAGAATTCATGAATCATGTCTCCGACTCCTTTCATTGTATCCGGTATGGTGACGTATTGTCGCGTTCAGAATGACAGACGGAGCAGGTCGTCGAATATTACAGAGGCCAGGTGAACGCTATGAACTGCACTCAACAAGCCGGGGAGAACGTACCGGAAGAAAAGATATGTCAGCGGATCAGGCGGCTATCCACACGCGCAGTTGAGACAGCCATGTTTACTGCAAATCCCGCAAGCATTTTCCAATGAGGCCCGTAAGGATTGACGGGCTCTGTGCAGGCGAACGGTGAGGTTGTTCCGTGATATGTTCAGCTTTTTCGCGACCTGCTCCGGCGATTCGGCATCAAGGTCGATACGTTTGATGAGTTCTGCATAATTCCCATGAAGGCTCGGAAGGAGTCGGTGGAGGCAGGCACAGGCAGTCGCCTGTACCTCGTCAGGTGGAGGCTCTCGATCATCGCCTGACATGGTCAATTCCTGTAGGAAGGCCTCGTTCCGACGAGCCTCCGCTCCATGGGAACGATAGTAATCCGCCACCGTATGGCGGAGAATTTGATAAAACCAAGCGAGCGCACTGTGCTCGTTATTTACCGAGTGGGAACGCTCGACCGCTTTGGTAAAGCTCTGTTGCAGGATATCTTCTACGATCACTTCTTCGCCGACTCGACGGCGAACAAACTGCCTGAAGGCGGACTCGTTCTCCAGAAGTCGTTGAATGACCCCGCTCGTTCTTTCTTCAGGCATCGTCACTGCCCATCGGTCACTTTTTCGCGTCGGCATCGAGGATGCTCCGGATGATGGTGATGACGTTTTCCGGCGTCATGTTGGCCCCATCCACCTTGATGTTCCCGTCCAATAAGAGCGATGGCGTCGACGACACCTTGATCCGCTCGCCCCACCGGCGCCCCTCTTCGAACAGCCTGGCCGGCTTTCCACTTTCCAGCCCGGCTTCGAACGTGCCGACGTCCAAGCCGACCTCTTTGATCAACAGCGAGCGAAGGGAGCGATCCAGGACCCCATCGAGTTTGTCCTTATGGATGGTGCGAAACAAGACGGCCTTCATGTGATCGCCCTTACCCATCATCTTGGCCTGCTCGTACATATCAAACGGCGTAGGCAGTTTCCCGGGAATCACGGGAAACCCGACCATGGTAATGTCAACTTTGTCCCCAAACTCTTTCAAGAGAAGCGGCACCCCGGTTTCCTCGAAATGATGGCAATGCGGGCAGTAGAAGTCTGCGAACTCGACGACCTTCACCTTGCCCGGCTGATGGGTCGACGGCTCATCCTTGAGTATTTCGAACTTCCCCTTCAGCTCCGGCTTAGCCGCCCGCACACTCAACGGGGCGTTGAGCAGCCCGATCGTTCCCATCACGACAAGAGCGACTTTCCAGATCGACATCATGCGACCGTTCATCTCGTACTCCTTTCACAGGTAAATTGTCGGTGCCTAATTATAACGAATGGAGGGCTTTCTTGCGCTTTGTTATAATGGGGCGATGCAAATCCTTCGATACCTGGGCGCCGCCTCCGTATTCGTGAGCCTCTCCGGCTGCGTCTCGACCGGTGATCAAGCTGACACACTACCGTCCGGCAGCACTCAGATCAGTTACACGCAAGTCAAAGCAGCTCCCGAGTCGTACAACGGACAGCAAGTGACGTTCGGTGGAAAAGTATTGGGAGCACGGCGACTCAAAGAGGGTACCAGGATTGAAATTCTCCAATTACCCCTGACGACTTCCCTCCAACCAATAATGGACCTGAGTAAGTCCCAAGGCCGTTTTGTGGCTCTGCAGAAAGAATTTCTCGACCCTGCAACGGTCCCACCCGGCACGTTCGTGACCGTAACCGGAGAGATCGCCGGCTCCGTCACCTTGCCGCTCGATGAAACGGTGTACACGTACCCCCTCGTGCATATCAACAATTTGCGCGTGTGGACCGATGACGATGAGGAGCCGCCTCGCATCCGCCGGCCCCTTGGACCTGGTCCATTTTGGGGTCCTTACTGGTCACCATACTGGCCTTACTATTGGTGGTAATCGCCCCAGCACTAACGTCAGAGTTCTACCCGCATGACATTGCGAACACCCAATGACGAAGAGAACGGCGGTTCTTTCGTCACTGTAACACTGCCCAGGGACCACGAAACCCGGCCGCCAAACCATTCACTCTCCACACTAATTCTCCACACCGTCATTTATCGATTGACAGTCTATCGTCAAAACGTATTAGAATTGGTACACTGCATTGTATACAATGAGTGTCTCTGCCCGACTATAGACCTTAGGTAACATGGGGAAGAACTCAAACGACCGGTTACGGGAGCGAGAACCGTCAAATCTTAGTTCTTCGATCGTAGCCGCACTCAAGGAACAGATCATTCACTGGCATTACCCGCCTGAACATCGGCTGACTGAAGCTGAGCTGTGCGAGCAATTCAAGGTGAGTCGAAGTCCGGTACGGGAAGCGCTCCGTGTCCTGGCATCCGATGGGTTCGTGAAAAAATTACCGAATCGGGCCTACGTCGTCAGACAGTACAACATCGGCGAGATCGAGGAATTGTATGACGTTCGCCTAGCATTGGAGCTGTACACCGTCGAACGCTTGGCGACCAGAGGTCCGCTCACGAAGCGTGATAACGAGGATATGGATAACCTCAAGCGGACTTGGACCGGGTTACTGAACACATCTTCTACGAGGAAAGCCGAGGAACTGGCCAAACTGGATACCCTGTTTCATGAGACGCTTGCCCATGCTGCAGGAAACAAGACGCTCTTGCAGCACCTTCGTGCCATCAACGAACGATTGATGCTTTTTCGCATGATCGATTTTGACAAGGCAGATCGGGCGAAAAGCACCTGCAGCCAACATCTGGAAATCTTGGAGCGCATCGCAGTCAAAGATGCACCTGGTGCGCGTGCGGCAATGCAGCGCAATATTGAAGAAGGACGGAACAATGTCCATACGGCGATCAAGGATGCGTTGGCCAGAGCGTACTCAATGAGAGCTTAACAACCGCCGTGTCGGTTCATCGGACGATGGAGTGTTCATCGTGCGCTTCCAGGCCCTTTCGGTCGGCATTGAAGTGCCGAACCGTTGTTTCAGTGGGACGGTGCACAGTATATTCCACCAAGCCTGCACTGTAAGAATTGAACCGTACAGGCTGCTAACCCTTCTTCCTTCCGAGAAAGGCAATATTCCGAACGGTATTCGCTTGGATACGCCGTCTTTGCCTGTCTTCCCGGATGTTCTCCAAGTCGGACAACCGGTTGCTTGTCGAGGAGGCATCCTCCGCATCGATGAACTTGTCTTGTCTGTGGATCTCCGAACCGCACGTCCCTGGACCATCGATCTAAAAGAATTGCCTATCGATCTCCGCCAGCCCGACCAGGCGCAATCCTGGGCTGCCGCTTGGTCGGAATTGAAAGCTTCTTCCCGTAGGAGAGGCCTAATGGAAATCACTCAAGCCTTTTCCCTCGTGGAGGAACAGTCCGGCACTTCGATCGCTTCGGAGGTGCTTCTGGCATGGTCAATCCAGACCATTCCTGGTCTCCTGCGAGCGACAAGCGACTTTCGCCTGGACCATGCGATGACATCCATCGGATCAGTGATCGGGCTGGGGCCAGGCCTGACGCCCTCAGGCGATGATTTTCTTGTAGGGTACTTGGCTGGGTTATGGTGCACAGCAGGGAACCACCCATCACGAATGAGATTCCTGACGGCCTTAGGCTCTGAACTGTTCCAGGCTGCCCGAAACACCAATGAGATCAGCTGCACCTATCTCCGATCCGCAGCCAATGGCCAAGTGTCTGAACCGATGGCAACGTTGGCGCAGCAGCTGAAACGATCGAACGATCTGAGTGGCGTCCGGAGGGCCACGCAAGCCGCTTTGCAAATTGGCCATACCTCTGGAACAGCCGGCGTGTTTGGACTGTTGTTAGGTTGCCTCCCTTGGCAGGACTTGCCTTCTCATCTGATTGTCAGTGATCTTCTTCATTCATCTGTTCTTTGCGAGGGAACGGCCAGCCATCGAAGACTACTCGAATGGTGGAGGTGTGGATGAGATATGCCCGACCTTCTAGCTGACTCGACATACGATTCGGCCGCCGGGTTTGCCTATTGACTTAGTATACAATGCTGTGTACAAGTTCAATCTCAGATTGACTTGCTTCTTCAATCTTTCGATGTGATTTCCGAACGAGGCATCGCGCTGTAGGATTTAACATTCGCCACATAAACATTCGGTGGAAAATTCCTCACCCGCCTGACGTTGAACGCCGCACGCCAAGCGAGGCCCAGGTATCAAGGGGAGGCAGTCTCCGTGGCCAGGGCGATAAAAATCATCCGTAATTTTTACCGTGATTCCGTCTCGCTGATGCAGCTTTCCTCCACGATCGCCAAGCTGCCCGGGGTGGAACAAGCCTCGGCCGTAATGGCCTCCACCAATAACATCAGCCTCCTCCAAGAGGCTGGATTGCTGACCGAATCACCTGCGGCCTCTGCCAACGATCTCCTGATTGCTCTTCAAGGAGAAGCCGAGGCCCTGGAATCTGCACTCACCACCGCAGAATCCGCGCTGAAGCAACCTTCCCCTTCATCGATCGGGGGTGAAAAATCCCGCGCTTTTTCTCCCCGCAGCATCGAGATGGGACTTGGAAATCTGATCGGCGCAAACCTCGCCTTGATCTCCACTCCGGGTGAGTACGCTGCGGCAGAGGCCTTCAAGGCGTTGAGTCTCGGCCTCAATGTCATGCTCTTCAGCGACAATGTCGAACTCAAGGATGAGATCGCGCTCAAACGATTCGCCCAAGAGCGTGATCTCATCGTCATGGGGCCGGACTGTGGAACCGCTATTATCAACGGTATTCCACTAGCGTTCGCGAATGTGGTGCGTCGCGGAGTCATCGGAGTCGTCGGTGCTTCCGGCACCGGCCTCCAACAGGTGACCTGCTTGATCGACCGATGGGGGGGCGGCATCTCGCAGGCGATCGGAACGGGCGGACACGATCTGCACCGCGATGTCGGCGGTATTTCCATGCTTCAGGGTCTCAAGGCGCTGGCTGCCGATCCAGCCACCTCCGTGATTGTGCTGATCTCCAAACCTCCATCGCCGGAAATAGTTGACACGGTACTGAAGGCAGCCGGCAGCGCAGGGAAAGCGGTGGTCGTCAATTTTCTTGGCGCCGATCCCGATCGTGTAAGGGGCAAGAATATTTACCCCGCCGAGACGCTCGAGGATGCAGCAGAGGCTGCGGTGGCGCTCGCCGACGGCAGAACTCCCGAAGTTGGAAGAATGAAAGTGACCCCTTCCTCCATCGTGCCTCTTGTTTACGGGCAACGATACGTTCGGGGTCTCTACAGCGGCGGCACCTTCTGCTATGAGGCGTCGCTCCTCCTGAAGAAAGCATTGGGGCAAATCAATTCCAATACCCCAGTGGAGCCAGGAGATCGATTGGACGATGTCTGGACCAGTCGAAAGCACACGGTCATTGATCTGGGCGACGATCTCTTCACTCGAGGGCGTCCCCATCCCATGATCGACCACCGGCTCAGAAATGAGCGGCTGATCAAGGAAGCCAGCGATCCCGAGGTGGCGGTCATCCTGCTGGATGTTGTTCTTGGCTATGGATCTCACCCAGATCCTGCCGCTGAGATGGTCCCGGCTATTCAGAAGGCGCGCGATCTTGCCACCAAAGCAGGCAGACATCTGGCCATCATCGCCTTCATCTGCGGCACAACTGCGGACCCTCAGAATCTGTCCGGGCAGGAAACGGCTCTTCGCGAGGCTGGCGTAACCCTTGCGGAGAGCAACGCTCAGGCTGTGCGCATCGCTGCCTCTGTAGTCCTGGAGGCTGCCGTCGTCGGAGAACGACCGTGATACAGGCCCTGTTTCAGGAGAAGCTCCAAGTCTTGAATGTCGGCCTGTCTTCCTTTGCCGATTCAATCACAAAGGCGGGTGGCACTGTGCTTCAGGTTGAATGGGCTCCGCCCGCACAGGGGCGACAGGAGGTCGGTCGTGCGTTGGCCCGGTTGGTCAACTTACTCTCTGTTGAAACCGCCAACCAGACAGCGTTCGATGCCTACCATTCAGCCCAGCCGGTGTTGAAAGGCGTGGGCATCGCCGGCGAGGTGTTGCCTCACA
Source organism: Nitrospira sp. (assembly GCA_037445435.1). Classification (GTDB taxonomy): domain Bacteria; phylum Nitrospirota; class Nitrospiria; order Nitrospirales; family Nitrospiraceae; genus Nitrospira_D. The sequence goes on from JBBIKN010000017.1 coordinate 9,719, forward strand.
TAGCAGGGCGGATGATCCTGCACGGCGGTCCTCCTATCGGCTGGAAGGACATGTGCGGACCTATGAAGGGAGCTATCGTCGGGGCTATTCTCTATGAAGGCTGGGCAAAGGATCTGACCGGGGCAGAAGCCATGGCTTCAAGCGGTGAAATCGCGTTCGAGCCTTGCCACCACCACAACGCCGTCGGACCGATGGCCGGGATCATCAGCCCATCCATGCCGGTCTGGATAGTGACCAATACGACCAACGGCAATGCTGCGTTCAGCAACTTTAACGAGGGCCTTGGCAAGGCGCTCAGGTTCGGCGCCAATGGGCCGGACGTGATTACCCGCCTTAAATGGATGGAGCAGGTACTCGCACCAGCGCTGCGAGCCGGTGTCGAGCTCCTCGGCGGGATAGACCTCAAGCCCATGATGGCGCAAGCTCTCCACATGGGCGACGAAGTGCATAATCGTAACGCCGCCGCCTCCGCTTTGTTCTTGAAACGCCTCATTTCAGCATTGTTGAAGACAGGCCTCCCCGCCGGCGACATCGCGGCAGTCGTCGACTTCATCGCCGGCAACGATCACTTTTTCCTCAATATGTCCATGGCGGCTTGCAAAGCGATGCTTGACGCAGCTCACGGCGTTCCGGGTAGCAGCATGGTCACAGCCATGGCCCGTAACGGAGTTGAGTTCGGTATTCGTGTCAGCGGCACCGGTAATCGGTGGTTTACGGCTCCAGCCCCGATCGTCGACGGCTTGTTCTTCCCCGGCTACACCACGGCCGACGCGGCGCCTGATTTGGGAGATAGCGCCATCACCGAAACCGCGGGTGTCGGCGGTTTCGCCATGGCTGCGTCGCCCGCCATCGTCAAGTTCGTCGGCGGGACGCCGCAGGACGCGATCGACAACACCATAGCTATGACGCATATCACCGTTGGCCGCAACAATGCCTTCACGTTGCCGGCGTTGAACTTTGCGGGCTCACCGGCCGGCATTGATATCCGGAAGGTCGTCGATACCGGCATTCAACCGATCATCAATACCGGCATTGCCCATCGAGAAGCCGGAATCGGCCAGATCGGTGCCGGCATTACGCGCGCCCCCCTAGACTGTTTTACGCAGGCGGTGTCTGCACTCGCGTACTCAATGGACGGCAGTCAATGAACGGGAGGATTCAGCCGATGAGCGCCACGAACAAACTTGCGGTCGTCGCGGTCGGAGGAAACGCGCTGATCCGCGACAAGGCTCACGAATCGATTCCCGATCAAAGTCGGGAGGCGGCCATTACAACGCATCACATCGCGGAAATGATCGGAGTCGGGTGGAATGTCGTCATCACCCACGGGACCGGTCCACAAGTGGGTTTCATTATGCGCCGTTCTGAACTGGCCCTGGAAGAAGTCCCGCCCGTTCCAATGGACTATGCCGATGCGGACCTGCAGGGCGGCATCGGGTACATGTTCCTAAAAGCCTTGTACAACGAATTCCACAAACAGAAGATCGATCGGAAGGCGGTGGCCATCGTCACGCAGACCTTGGTGGACCGAAACGATCCGGCTTTTGCCGATCCCTCTAAACCGATCGGATCTCAGATGGACAAACAGACCGCGCAACGGCTCGCCTCCCGCCAAGGATGGGTGGTCAAAGAGGATGCGGGACGCGGGTGGCGACGGGTTGTGCCGTCGCCGACACCGAAGACCATCATCGAGTTGGAGGCTATCAACCTATTGGCCCGGTCGGGGTTTGTCGTCATCGCCTGCGGTGGTGGTGGGATCCCTGTGATTCAAGACGAGGAGGGGAACCTGGTCGGTGTCGAAGCCGTTATCGACAAGGACTTAGCGTCAAGCCTGCTGGCTCGCGGTATCGAGGCGGATTTGTTGCTGGTCTCCACAGGAGTTGAGAAGGTGGCGATCAACTTCAATAAGCCTGACCGGCGATGGCTAGACCGTATGACCGTGGCTGAAGCAAAGAAATATTACGCCGATAATCAATTCGACAAGGGAAGCATGGGACCGAAAATTCAGGCGGTGATCGAATTTCTAGAAGGAGGTGGGCAGACCGGATTGATCACCAACCCCGAAAATATCGGTCGCGCACTAGCCGGTCAGACCGGCACGCTCATCGTGCGGGAAGATGTTCCAACGTTCACATCTCATTCATAAGTAAGGAGGGCTTATGGCTGCATCACGCATACTGACGAGACGCCAGCTACTCAAAGGAACTGCGGCGGCCGGCGCCCTGGGAATGTTGGGGAGCTTGGACTGGGTTGGCCAGACATGGGGCGCATCGGACAAGGTCAAGATGGGCTTTATTTTCGTGGGTCCTCGAGACGACTATGGGTACAATCAGGCGCATTTCGAGGGCAAATCGGCCGTGGCCAAACTCGACTGGGTCAAGGCCTTCGACGAAGAAAAAGTACCGGAGACCATCGAGGTTCAAAAAACTATGGAGAGCATGATCAAACTGGACGGAGCCCAGGTGCTCTTTCCCACATCGTTCGGTTATTTCGATCCGCACATTCTTAAGGTCGCGCCCCAATATCCCAATATCCAGTTCCTACACTGCGGAGGGCTCTATCAGGAGGGGAAACACCCCAAGAACGTCGGCAGCTACTTCGGCTATATCGACGAATCACAGTATGTGGCCGGCATCGTGGCAGGCGGAATGAGCAGGAGCGGGAAGTTGGGGTTTGTGGCCGCCAAACCGATCCCTCAAGTATTACGCAACATCAACAACTATACGCTTGGCGCCCGCAGTATCAAGCCGAACACGACCGTCCATGTCATCTTCACCGGCGACTGGTCGCTACCGGTTCGTGAAGCGGAGGCCACGAACAGCTTAGTGGACCAAGGGATCGATGTCATCACCTGCCATGTCGATAGCCCCAAAGTCGTCATCACGACGGCCGAAAAGCGTGGCATCTACTGTACCGGCTACCACTGTAACCAGTCCAAGCTCGCGCCTAAAGGCTATCTCACAGGAGCTGAATGGAATTGGGCCAAAGTCTACATGGATTATGCCGAGATGATTCGAAAAGGGCAGACCATTCCCCATCTCATACGTGGCGGTTTGAAGGAAGGAATCGTCAAGGTATCGGATTATAACCAGGTCGTGACGGAAGCCGTTCGCAGGCAAGCCGACGCAGCCAAAGACAAATTCATGAGCGGAGGGATGGTCGTGTACAAGGGGCCGATCCAGGACAATACCGGTCGTGTCGTCATTGCCGCAGGAAAAGAACATGTCCAGACTGATATCTGGCTGGAAAGCATGGATTGGCTAGTAGAGGGAGTCATCGGTTCAACCAAGTCATGAACAGAGCCGTGCCACAAACTTTGAACAAAGCGCTGGAACCGTTCTTCATCATCGTCGGATCTCTGACGGTCTCGATGGTGTTGTTCGGAATCTTTGTGGCTTTGGCTGGAGCAGATCCCTTCGAGGTCTATCAGACAATGTATCGTGCCGCCTTCGGCACCACATTTTCCTGGCAGAATACGCTGATCCGAGCCGCACCGTTGATGTTAACCGCGCTGTGCACCGCACTGCCGGGATATCTTGGCCTGATTATCATCGGTGGAGAAGGTGCCGTGGTGATGGGCGGCCTCTTCGCGACCATGGCGGCTCTCACCATGCCGACGGCCCCCCCCATGGTCATCCTGACAACCATGGCGCTCGCCGGCATGGTGGCGGGCGGGATCTGGCTCACCATAGGAGGAGCATTGCGGCATTATCGTGCCGTCAATGAAACCATCAGCAGCCTGTTGCTGAACTATATTGCCATCGCCCTCCTGAACCATCTTGTCACGAGCACCTTTCGTGACCCGGAAAGTCTCAATCACCCGTCGACGCATCATATCGGAGAGGCCAATATGATCGGCGTCATCCCTGGAACAGACCTCCATTGGGGATTGGTCTTCGGCATCGTGGCTTGCATCTTGGCCTGGTTTCTTATGCATCACACCGTTTTTGGCTTTGCGTCTCAGATCGCCGGAGGCAATGTTCGTGCGGCACAGATCGTGGGCTTGCCGGTCGGGCGCCTGATACTGATCATCTGTTTCGTGGCCGGAGCGGCAGGCGGATTGGCCGGCATGGTGGAGGTGGCGGCCATCCATGGTAGGGCCAATGACACCCTCAACGCCAACTACGGATATGCCGGCATCCTGGTGGCCTTTGTGGCACGCAATAATCCATTGGCCATTATTCCCGTTGCCGTGTTGTTGGGAGGAATCCGCGCAAGCAGCGGATTGTTGCAGCGAGCTCATGAGCTGCCCGATGCGACCGTGCTCGTGATGCAGGGAATAATCTTCTTGGTCATCTTATTCAGCGAGACGCTGTACGGCCGCTTTTCCCGGCTACAGAAGCAAGGAGCCGTATAAATGGAAGTCGGATGGTGGGGCGTCCTTATCGCCGTGCTGGGTGGAGCGATTCGAATCGGCACGCCGTTTCTCTTTGTGTCGCTGGGTGAATGCCTCACCGAAAAAAGCGGTCGTATCAATTTGGGGCTGGAAGGGACGTTGGTCATGGGTGCGATGACCGGGTACGCCGTCTCGCTGCATAGCGGGTCTCCATGGCTGGGAGTGTTGTGTGCCGGATTAGCCGGCATGGTGCTCGGCGCCCTCCACAGTTGGCTCTGTAGCTTCCAGCGGGTCAACGATATCGCGGTCGGGATTGCGATGATGCTGTTCGGTACCGGCTTGGCCTTTTTTTGGGGGAAGCCATATATTCAACCATCCGCTCCTCGATTACCCTCCATCGATCTGGGGGGGTGGAGTGATCTCCCGCAACTCAAAGCGGCACTACAGATCAATGCGTTGTTTTTGATCGGGATCGTCGTGGCGGTCGTACTCGGATGGATGTTGAAGAACACAGCGTGGGGATTAAAAGTTCGAGTGGTCGGGGAAAGCGCCGATGCGGCGCGAGCCCTCGGATTGCCGGTCGATCGCATACGGATATTAAGCACAGCCCAAGGCGGATTTCTCGCGGGAATCGGTGGGTCCTATCTCTCGCTTTATTATCCGTTCAACTGGAGCGAAGGTCTGTCGAGTGGACAGGGACTGATGGCGGTGGCATTAGTAATTTTTGCCCGTTGGCAGCCGTTGTGGTGCCTTTGGGTGTCGCTCTTGTGGGGTGGCGCAGCTGCGTTGGGGCCTTCTTTGCAATCGGTGGGGATTACAGGCGGATATTATATCTTCAACGCGATTCCCTATATCATGACGTTGGCGGTGATGATCATGACCTGCTCTCCCAGGCGGACTCTCGTGGGAGTCCCACATGAACTGACCGTGACTCGTTAAGTCGTATCGCATGACGTACCGATTACATTCCTTAAGAGGTGAGCTCATGGATAAAAAATATGTCGCAGCGGATCCATATCCCTATCCTTATAACGGCAACCTGCGGCCGGAGAACACGGTGTTTCTTATCATCGACATGCAGACCGATTTTTGCGGTAAAGGAGGGTACGTCGACAAGATGGGCTATGACATTTCTCTCACCCGTGCCCCGATCGCCCACATCAACAGGGTGCTGTCAAAAGCTCGGACCATCGGCATGCATGTCTTCCATACCAGAGAAGGTCATCGGCCGGACTTGGCGGATCTACCGGAAAACAAACGGTGGCGCAGCCGGAGAATCGGAGCAGGCATCGGTGATCCCGGCCCCTGCGGCAGGATTCTGGTGCGGGGCGAACCGGGTTGGGAGATCATCCCGGAACTGGCTCCGAAGGCAGGAGAACCGATCATCGACAAGCCCGGCAAAGGTTCGTTTTGGGCGACCGATTTGGACATGTTGTTACGACTTCGTGGTATCCAAAACGTGATTCTGGCCGGCATCACTACCGATGTCTGTGTGCACACCACTATGCGGGAAGCCAATGATCGGGGTTTCGAATGTCTCTTGCTGGAAGACTGTTGCGGCGCGACGGATTACGGCAACCACCAGGCTGCGATCAAGATGGTGAAGATGCAGGGCGGAGTGTTCGGCGCCGTGGCGAAATCGGATGCCTTGCTCGAGGCGCTTTCATGAGCGACGGAGCTCCTCCGGATTTGCAAGCGTTGGGAATTACCAAACGTTTCGGGCCGCTCACGGCTTTGAAAGACGTGAATTTTCGACTCCGGTCCGGGCAGTTCCATGCACTGCTCGGTGAAAACGGCGCGGGCAAGAGCACCCTCGTCAAATGCATCATGGGGTATTACCACCCTGATGAGGGAAACATCCTCTTGGATCAGCAGCAGGTCGCAATTCGTAGTCCGCGGGACGCCCAGGCCTTCGGCATCGGGATGGTCTATCAGCAGTTCACTCTCATCCCCAATATGACGGTCCTCGAGAACCTCGTGATCTCGAAAGCGAAGTTGGCCCCCGTCATTAACTGGTCGGAAGAAGAGCATCAACTGACACAATTCATGGAGAAAATGCCGTTCAAGGTGTCGCTCTCTGCTCGTGTCAGTTCTCTCGCAGCGGGCGAAAAGCAGAAAGTGGAGATTCTCAAGCAACTCGCGTTGCAGAACCGAATCCTCATTCTCGATGAACCGACCTCCGTTCTGACCCCGCAAGAAGCGGATGAAATGTTGGGACACCTCCGAGCCATGACGCTGGCCCAACAATTGAGCGTGCTCATCATTACGCACAAACTTCGTGAAGTGGCGGCTTTTGCGGACGAAGTGACCGTCTTGCGCAAGGGACAATTCGCCGGGTCTGGAAAAGTCTCAGAGCTGAAGGTCTCGCAGATGGCGGAGATGATGGTAGGTTCTGAGGTTATGTCGAAGCCCAAGCAGCGAAGCACGATGCCAAGCAGAGTTCCCAAACTGGTCCTGCAAGGTATTCGCGTCAAGGATGATATCGGCGTGGAAGTCGTTCGAGGCGTCCACTTGACCATCCACGAAGGCGAGATCGTTGGGGTGGCCGGAGTATCAGGCAACGGACAGCGGGAACTGGTCGAGGTGCTGGCAGGGCAGCGCCAGGCCACAGCGGGCACGATTCGCGTGCAGGATGAGCCCTTTGAGCCGACTCGTGAGAAGATCATGCGTCACAAGGTATTCTGTCTTCCCGAAGAGCCGCTCCAGAATACGTGCGTCGGACGCATGTCGGTGGCGGAAAACCTGGCGTTTCGCAATTTCGATGTTGAACCTCACGCGGTGGGGGGATGGCTCATCAGCCGACCCGCACTGCGCCGGAGTGCGCAAGAATTGATCCAGCGCTACAACATCAAACCACCCTATCCCGACACGCCAATTCAGTCCCTCTCAGGAGGCAACGTGCAACGTGCAGTGTTGGCACGGGAGCTGTCGGCGGATGTCGAAATTTTAATCGTGGCCAATCCCTGTTTTGGCCTGGACTTCTTGGCCACGGAGGAAATCCGTCAGCAGATTGTTGCTGTGCGCAATCGCGGGGCAGCCGTTCTTCTGGTTAGTGAAGATCTCGACGAGATCTTGGAACTGTCCGACCGCACGGTGGTAATGTTCAACGGCCAACTCGTCTATGAATCTACGTCGTCCGGCGCCGACCTGGCGATTATCGGACGGCACATGACAGGGCATACGACATGAATACAGTTCTCGCCTCTCCTTATCCATATCCCTTGCCTGCCAAAGACTCGGGCAATCGCGTCGCGTTGGTGATCATCGATATGCAACGCGACTTTGTCGAGCCCGGTGGATTCGGTGCAGCGCTCGGGAATAGGGTCGAGCATTTGCAGAAGATCGTGCCGACCGTCGCAAAGCTGCTCAAAACATTCCGCGAATTACGGTTGCCGGTGATTCATACGAGGGAAGGCCATCGTGCCGATCTTTCGGATTGCCCGCCGGCCAAAAGAAGGCGCGGAGACTCTAAGCTCCGGATCGGCGACCCCGGTCCCATGGGGCGGATCTTGGTGCTAGGAGAGCCGGGTAACGATATCGTCCCGGAATTGCGTCCAGAGGTCGGCGAACTCGTCATCGACAAACCGGGCAAAGGCGCGTTCTACGCCACCCAATTAGAGGAACGCCTGAGCGAACTCGGCATCACCCATCTGATATTTACCGGGGTCACCACCGAGGTTTGTGTGCAAACCAGCATGAGAGAAGCCAACGACCGCGGATATGAGTGTCTCTTGGTCGAGGACGGAACCGAAAGCTATTTTCCTGAGTTTAAAGAGGCGACGGTCCGCATGATCCAATCGCAAGGCGGCATCGTCGGCTGGGTAACGACGGCCGATCGCCTCATCACATCGCTTCGGCAGGCCTACGCAGGGAGCGCCCGTGAGCCAGGGTGACGTGCTGCTCGCGGTCAACGGCACACTGATGCGGGGACTCGAACTCAACCATAACATGTTGGCGGCGAAGGCAACGTTTGTCAGGGAAACGGAGACTGAGCCGGCATATCGTCTCTGGACGATCAACGATGAGCATCCTGCGATGCTGCGTGTCACCGATGGAACCGGATCGAAGGTCAAGGTGGAAGTCTGGTCGGTGCCCACTGCCGGACTGGTGGGGATCTTACTGAACGAGCCCCCCGGTCTGTGCATCGGAAAGGTGCGGTTAGACGACGGGAGCATCGTCCTAGGTGTACTGGGCGAGCCGGCGCTTATCGAAGGGCACCGGGAGATCACCGCATACGGGGGCTGGCGCAGCTATCTAGCGCAGCGTTCCCGGTAGTTTAGCCGTTAGACCGATCGCAACCATGAGCACTCAACAGACCATCCGAGATAGAATGCAACCTCAACCATAGTGTCGGGCCTCGCCGCCGCGTTGATCCTTTTCGCGGACTGTGGTTTGACCGGCATCTGACCGATACGCCATCCTCGGCACACATCAAAGTCGTCTTCAGCTGAAAGTTCAGCCCGGTACGTTCGTGACCGTGACCGGAGAGATGGCCTTTGATGCAACGATGCACAAGACCCGCTTATGCGTTTCAACAACCTGCTTGTGGGGACCGAGGACGCAGAGAGCCACTTCGGCATCCACCGACCCCTGGACCTCGCCCCTATTGAGGTCCGCAACCGGTGATAAGATCATCATGTGCTCCGAAGACATCTCGGTATGGAGAAACCTATGACGAAGATGGCGCATCGGAAGGATTCAAGAAAGAAACGTGGCCTTTCAAATCTCAGCTCATTGGTCGTCACGACGCTGAAGGAAGAAATCGTCCATTGGCACTACCCACCGGAACATCGGTTGACCGAGGACGAATTGTGCAAAAGATTCGGGATCAGTCGGAGTCCGGTTCGGGAGGCGCTTCGTGTATTGGCCTCCGATGGCTTCGTCAAAAAACTGCCGAATCGGGGCTACGTGGTGAAGCAGTATTCTATCAATGAAATCGAGGAACTGTACGAGGTGCGTCTGGCCTTGGAGCTCTATACCGTTGAGCGCTTGGCCGGCATGGATTTGACACCGCACAGGGCCGAATTCGAAGATCTCAAGCAGACTTGGGCGGAACTTCTCATGGAACCCGCCATGAAACCTGAAGAATTCGCCATACTGGACACGTTCTTTCACGATACACTTGCTCGGACGGTGGGAAACAAGTCTCTACTCCGGTGCCTTCGAACTATCAATGAGCGGCTGACGCTGTTTCGAATGCTTCATTTTGAGCGACAAGGCAACGCCGAACACATATGCCGCCAACACCTGCAGATTTTAGAGCGAATTATGGCCAAGGATGCCGCGGGTGCACGCGACGCGATGCAGGGGAATATCGAAGAGGGACGAAACAACATCCGCACAACAATCAAGGATGCCCTGGCCAGAGCGTATCTCAAGAAAACTTAAAGAAGCCGTGTCATGGCGGAATCGGTCCGGATCGATAAATGGTGCTTCCGTTTCACTCGACACACTAATGAGCCAAGCTATAGACGATCGGCAAGCTCACGACGATTTGCGGCTTGCCGATCGCATGTTTCATATGGAGCGGACAGGCCAGCTTCACCGCTTCGATCGCTGCCTCGTCCAGCACGTGATAGCCGAAGCTTTTCTGAACAGATACGTCCACCAAGTGCCCATCAGATCGAATGACGGCTTTTAAGATGACTTTTCCCTCTTGGCCGTTCATGCGGGCGGAGTTCGGATAGCGTTTAAGTTCCGCCACCCGCCGCCACAAGGACTCGGCCAACCACCGATGGTCTGATGCCGGAGCCTTCGCCATTTGCATTGCGGGAGCCTCCACACCACCGGTAGATGACGACCTTTGAACAGAAGCTTCCTGAGCTGGAGGCACTTCCGGTGAAAACGTAGACACCGACGAACCAGCGACCGCCTCACGCTGAACCGCTTGAGCCTGCACCGGTTCTTGCATGCCGGCAACCGCGACAGGTTTCGACTCCTTCGAGTCTAAGGCCGGCTCGACTTTCGGCGCAGCAACTTCGACACTTCCCTGCTCCAGTGGTTCTTCGCGTAGCTGTGGGGCCTCTCTCTTCTGATCCATCGGCTGCACTGATTCGACGGTCGGTTGCGATGGCACGATTGTCCGCTCAATCGGTACGACGGTCTGAGATATCTCCGAGACCCGTGTGACCTGGGATGGAGACGCGTTCTTGGCCGGCGGTTGCTCCGGCGCCACCGTAGATGTCACGGATTCCGATTTAGAATCCGGTCTGGCTTTGTCAACCAAAGCAACGTCCCACTGGAATCCATCGTCCTCCAAGGCCGGTTTAGCCTGGGAGACACACGCGAACGCTAGGCCGACCACGACGCCATGTAGAATCAGCGATAGGCCCCAGGCAGGAAAGAAAAATCGACTGTCCTCCGCCGACGTCATGCTTCCTTATGACCGTTCATACACAGTTAAGCAACCCTCACAATATCCCTGCGATTGAAAAAGGGCGGGGCGGAGGCCAAGGGAGGTACGCCTCCGCCCCGCGCTGGTCCGAGCCGGAGGCAGCCTGCTCGGACAGGACCTCTCGTACCGACATCGACTAGTCGGTCATTGTGTATGACCGAACGGCAGCCCATCAGTCTGATGGGCTGCCCCATCCGCGCCTGAACTAATTGCTCGCCTGGTTGCCGGCACCGGCTGCACCGGACTGATACACCATCACGGCCCCAGGATTCGTCCCGACAGTCACATGCTGTTTGATTTGATTATCCGCCGCGTTGATGATGGACACGGAACCAGGAGTCCCATTGTTCGACACAACAATGAACTTGGCCTCACCCGCCCCTTGAACCAGGACATCCATACTGTGTCGCCCTGTTTGCAATAGAGAAATCTCACCGTTCGGAAGGAGCGTCAGGGCCGGCGGTGTGGCACCGAGCGTCGACGCGTCAAACGCGAAGAGACGATCTTTTTTCGTCACGGCTGCCGAGGAAGAATTGCCCACTAGGAAGTACAAGCGTTTCCCATCGGGCGAGAATTTGAACGACGAACCACCTGTTGCAAACGATCCGTTCGATGCCCCATCCAATTCCGGGATGGTTAAGTTTGCTATGGTCGGATTTGTCGCGCTGAGATCGATGACGCCAAGCTTGATCGCTTGCGGCTGCGGATCTGTCGCTTCTCCTCGCAGCAGGAGGAACCGACCATCTGGAGAGATCCCATACCCTGTATAGGGAGTTCCGGCGAGGTCGAACGTATTGGTAATCGCAAACGTCGTAGGATCGATCTCTGCGATTTCTCCGTATCCTTCTTGAAGGCTGTAAACTTTTTTGGTCAGTTTCGACCAGCGAATGCCATGGGGTGCTGAATTGTTTGGGGTAAAGGGCGTCGTCCCTGTCGCATTTTCCGGATTGCATGTGGCCGGTGTGGGCAATCCGGTTTCCTTGTTTGATTTACACAGATCGATACGGTGGATCATTTGGAGGTAGGTCGGTGAGCCCTCCTGGTCATCGATCACGGCAATTTCACCCGCAGTTTCGCTCGACACGAAAGCGCGCTTCGGCACTCCGGCTCCTGATGAAAATGCCGTGACTTTGTGGCCGTCGGCTAATACACAGATCGTTCGCAATACCGTGGGCGGAGTGGCACCAGGTCCAAGATGGGAGTTGTGAATCACAGACACTGATCCTCCACCCTGAGTCGCACAGTTCACCAAGTCGTCACCCGGAGTCGTCGTGCCTGCCGCATTGTCGCCGTCATTCATGCTCCAGATCACTTCTCCATCGTTGACGTCACGATAGATATGGACCGGCCGTGTGCCAGTGGAAAGATTCACTTCATGGACAGGAGTGGCTGCCGTCAAGGGATCGATCGTCGCAACCTTGTTGGCGGCGGTGAGATTCACGAACAGCCATTCTCCAGCAGAAATCTGCATATCGCTGAGAGCCACGTTCTCAAATTTCGCCGCGTCGATGGTGTTGACCACCACGTTGCCGGAATCTCCCTTGAGCCCTACGCTGGTCAGCGTCTTATCGCCCGTATTATTCACGAATGCCAGCGGGCCGCTGAAACCGGCGCTGCCCCCGGGCGCCGGCTGTGCGGCGATTGGAGTGGACTCGCCTGAATCGCAGGCGGCGAGGCCTATCAGTACAAGCCCTAACGCGCCCGTTCTGATGCAAGATACATAACTTCGTTTCTTCATGGTTTCCATGGACTGATCCTTCCTCGTTAGTTGTCGTCTTCCAAAGCTTGAGGGAGCGCAACAGGCTCCCTGAGTAAATAGGTTCTATACGATCTGGTGAACAACTTGCGGTGGACCGCGAGGCGGGAATTCGCCGGAAGGGGCAACATCCTGTTGGGGAATAATACCGAGGCTCCAGACACGGCTTATGTGAAGATCGGCGGAGATTTCACCTCGTCCACCACCGCTCTGGATATCGAGACCGCCACAGTGCCACGCACAATGGTTATGGCTGTGTTGACTGTTCTGCGCTTGCCCGCTCGGACAATGTGTCCTCGTCCATTGTGCCGATAGGATTCCCTGTGCGATCGACAAGGATCCGGTCAGCCAGAGTGCTACGCAGCAGCCGGTCAGCACCCGAGAAACTTCTTGTCGCGTCATCGTGAACATGGCCGATCTGATACCACCGTTCCGCGATTCTCTACGAGGCTCCACCGAACAGTTGGAACGACTTGGTGATTCCAAAGATGTAGCTGACCTGTTGTTCCAGATTGCCGTTGAAGTCCCGATGGATGGGGATTTGCGCGATGAAATAGGCCGACGCGAAGTTGAACAGATTGAGCATGATGCCGGGCGAATAGGCGACATAGGTCGAACCGGTTGTCGGTACTGCCCGAAATTTGATGACGGGATCGAGCAAGATCGACGAGCCTGTTGACGGGTTGAATTGAAACAGCGCCGCGTCCATCGCGTCGTTCTGCATCCATCGGAAATTGAACTGCTGCGTCAGCACCAACCAGGGTGTCTGTTCGAGCGGAATCACATTGACTCCCAAGGCCGCGCTCACTTCATCGCCGAACTTGTAGCCGTCGCTGTTTTTGAACGTGTGTCGATAACTCGCTGACGCGAATTGATTCACCCGATGGGGAATCAATTCATAGGTTTGATAGATCATCGGAATGACACCGAAATTCCCCCGACCGATCTGGAGTGTCGATTCCGCCAAGGTGGTGCCCTGCGCAAACCGGCCGTAGCTGCCGGTTGGGAAATCGACCCCCACGCCCAGTACCACCATGCTCCGCAGAGTGGGCAATACGTTGTACTTCAGGGTTGCACGAATATCGCCGAGCCCCCTCTCGCTGTAAGGTACCGGATTGAGACCCCCGATCTGTGCATCCGACTCGACGTGTTTGTACGGAATCGCCACCTGGATGCCGAGGCGTTCGGTCAATCCGTAGTTGAGGTCGAGGGTCGCGGTGCGTGTCGTGGTCTCGATGCGGTTGACATTCAAGTTGGCCAACGTGAGAGTCCGCTCACCTTGATTTGCAAACGGGATGCGTCCACCTTCTCCCGGAGGAGCCTTCATTGGTGTGAAGTTGTAGATAGCGTTGACGGTCAGCAGACCTTTCATCGGCACTTGTTGTTGAGAGCCGATCACGACAAAGCAACTGACTGAGCCACAAGAGGCCCAGACCTGAGATGGACTAAGCATCGAGAGCCCCATTCCAACAAGACTCGTCAAAGCGAGCGCACAGCACACAAGCTTGCGTGTCATGATTTCACGATCTTTCTGTTGGTCGTCTCGACAGAACCCGAGCATCGGATCCCACCGAGAGACGGTTGTTATAGAAGCGAGAAACTATCGTAAGAAAGCGGGAGGCCCGCGGAAGAAGAAGTCGAAGGAGACAGCACTGAAGATGATTTGGCAGGGAAGAAGGAACACGCGTTCAATGAGCCGGCGCGTTGAAGTCGGTTCGACCGAAGAAAATTCGATGTCCTGTCCGGCCACGCATTGCCAGGCACAGATGCCGGTTGAGTGCGTGTCCGCTTGATGGTGGGCATGGTGCTCTGCGTGGCCGACACTGGGCACAGCCATCGCGCCGTTGACCAGTCCAATGTAGAGCAACAAGGCCCAGATTAAAGCGGGTCGTTTCACGTTCACTGTCCTACAAATGTTCTACTGTAGCGACACAGCCTTTACCGGTTCCGGCTTCTGGATACGAGTCACTGTGTCAAGGATGACCTGCTCGGTCAACAGACCACCCTTGATGTATTCACGAACGACACCCTTTTCGTCGATGAACACGCTGACCGGCAAACCGAAGACGCCGAATTGATTTGCCACTGTGTTGTCTCGATCCATGAGCACGGGGAACGTATGGCCATGTTGCTTGATGTGCTCGCGCACTTTCGCGTCGTCTTCTAGCTCGTTGACGGCCAACACCACAAACCCTTTATCGCGGAGTTTGTCGTATGTGGCCTGCATGGC
>JBBIKN010000017.1:24534-50244 GCA_037445435.1 Nitrospira sp.
CGGCCAACACCACAAACCCTTTATCGCGGAGTTTGTCGTATGTGGCCTGCATGGCGGACATTTCCGTCGTGCAAGGCTTACACCAGGTCGCCCAAAAATTCACGAGCACGACTTTCCCGCGATATTGGCTCAAGCTCTGTGACTTGCCGTCCAGATCGACCAAGCGAAAATCTTCAGCGGTCGTCCCCACCGCCGGGACCCGCGAGCCCATCGCCCACACAAGACCGCTGCTGATCGCGAGCATGAAGCTGAGTGCCAGCACCGCGAACTTGGTTGAATTGTCGATTGTCTTCATCGTCGTCTCCCCTCCATCATGGCCGATTCTTTATCAACCACCCTTCAGCAACTGGAACGATCTGGTTACTCCGAAGATGTAGCTGATTCCCTGGGCCAAGTTGTTATTGGAATCCCGCTGGATCGGAATCTGCGAGTAGAAATACAGCGAGGTCATTCTCGTCAACGGCGAATCGATCAACCCCTCGAGGCTGACTTGGAATCCCGGCGAAAAGGCGAAATAGGTGGACCCAGTATTCGGCACACGGCGGTCGAGGATCGCTGGATCGAGCACAATCGTCTCACCAGGGAAATCCGGAGCATCGGCAGGCGTAGCCGATCGTTCCAGCGACGCACTGATGTTGTCGTGCACCAAATACCGCCAGCTAAATTGGCCCGTCAGCACCAGCCAAGGTGCTTTTTCTAATGGAACCCCGTTCGCACCTATATTAAGGTTGTACTCGTCGCCAAACTGATATCCGTCGTTGTTACGAAACGTATGGCGATAGCTGCCAAAGAAGAACTGGTTGAGTCGATGCGGGATAAGTTCGTAGGTTTGATACACCGAGCCGATGAGGCCGACGTTGCCCCTACCCAGCTGAGTCGGAGACTCCATCAACGCACCGGCATCGTCTAGCGCGCTCGTGCTGCCGGTCGGCACTTGCACGCCGAACCCCACCACAATCATACTGCGGAGCGTGGGAAGCACGTTGTACTTGCCGGTAATGATCATGTCGCCGATTCCGTTATCCCGAAACGGGACCAGTTCTCCCGAACCGTTCTCCCCCTCTTCTCCCAATCCATCGATGTGCTTATGCGTCCGCCAGAGGTAGGGAATCGTCACCTGAACGCCCAGTCGTTCTGTGATGCCGTAATTCAAGTCAAACGTGACGGTCTGCGTGATGTTTCGAATTTCTTGATGGTGGTCGAGAATCAAGCGCCGATTGGCTTGGTCGACGGCCGGAATCACGCCGTTGGTGCCATCCAACAAGCGCATCGGCGTGTAATTGTAGATGGTGTTGAGCGTCAGAAGACCCGCCTGCGGCACCTGTTGCTGCGAGCCGATCACCACAAAGCACGTCACCGACCCACAGGCCGCCTCGGCGGGCTGGACAACGGGCCAAGTCGAAAGGAACAGGCTCAATCCCAGCAAAAACATGAATAGGGAACGTTTCACCACCATGATGATCCCGGGCTCCTTCTCTTGAGAGAGCAACCTCGAACCATGATCCGCCTGCATCAGGACTCGTCATGTGATCGCAAGCGGGAAAACCGGTTCTGCAGAAAAAGAAAACGACAGCAATTAAAGGGAGAAGGATGGAGGGGCGCGGCTGGAGGAAATGGAAGACGGTTCAGAGATTGATTCGTTCGAATGAGATATTGGAATAAGAGCTACGGGGCTGCGTTCGGCCTGAATTAAAACGACATCACTATCGAGAACCGTGCCGGCAGCACACATCCAGGAGCAGAGCAGCGTCCCGTGTGTCGCCGCTTGATGCTGTGCATGGTGTCCTGCGTGCTCGGCCGCTTGAGCCTGAGCCAGACCACCGACGGCAAGGACAGCCAAGACGAGTGAGATTGAAAGAAACTTTCGGAAAGAGTAGTCCATCGAAGGCGCTTCTCACAACGAGTGAGCCCCGGCCAGGTGCCCACTGTCTTCTGAAGTTACGTACGGATCCTACGCCTGCGGTAGATCTTAGGTGAGCTGAACAATTTCTGTCAAGCCACTCTGAGACCGTCCGAGGTTCGAGTAGGATTCAATGGAAAGATCCTGTATACTGTGCAGACACTTTTCATATCAGATTCATTTCTAGAGCGACGAACGCTTTATCTATAAGTCTTTATGGTTACGCAAGTACTCAATCTGATCTTCGGCAGTAAAAACGACCGAGAAATCAAGGCTCTGCGACCGATCGTGGAGCAGATCAATAGCTTGGAAGCCGGGCTCACACCACTTTCCGATCAAGCCCTTGCCGATAAGACGCAGGACTTCAAGAAGCGACTAGAAGCCGGTCAGACGCTGGACGACATCTTGCCCGAAGCGTTTGCCGTGTGCCGGGAAATGTCCCGCCGCAAGCTGAATATGCGGCATTTTGATGTGCAACTGATCGGCGGCATGATTCTCCACCGGGGTCGCATCGCTGAAATGAAAACCGGCGAAGGAAAGACTCTGGTGGCGACCCTGCCCATTTATCTGAATGCGCTCGAAGGGAAAGGCGTCCATCTGGTCACCGTCAACGATTATCTCGCCAAACGTGACGCCCAATGGATGGGGCAGCTCTACCATGCGCTGGGTCTGTCTACGGGGGTCATTCAGCATGACGCTTCCTTCATCTTCGATCCGACCTACCAAGCTGCGGACAAACGGCTGCAACACCTTCGCCCGTGCACCAGGCCCGAAGCGTATCGAGCCGATATCACGTACGGAACGAACAACGAGTACGGATTCGATTATCTACGCGACAACCTCGTCGTCACCGACTTGAATCAATGTGTCCAGCGAGAGTTGAACTTCGCGATCGTCGACGAAGTCGACAGCATTTTGATTGATGAAGCACGGACCCCGTTGATCATCTCGGGCCCGACCGACCAGACCACCGATCTCTACTACCGAATCAATGCGATCATTCCTCAACTCAAAGCCGAAACGGACTACACCATCGAAGAAAAAACCAAAACGGCTGCGCTGACCGAAGAGGGCAACGCGCGCGTCGAAAAATTGCTGGGAGTCGACAACCTGTACGATCCGGCAAACATGGACCTCGTTCATCACGTCGTGAAGGCGCTGCAGGCCCATACGCTCTATAAACGGGATGTGGACTACGTCGTGAAGGACGGCGAGGTCATTATCGTGGACGAATTTACCGGCCGCTTAATGCCGGGCCGCCGATGGAGCGACGGGCTGCATCAGGCCGTCGAGGCGAAAGAAGGCGTGAAGATCGCCAACGAGAATCAGACGCTCGCCTCCGTGACCTTCCAGAACTATTTCCGGATGTATAAGAAACTCAGCGGCATGACGGGCACCGCAGACACGGAAGCCGCCGAATTCGCCAAGATCTATAACCTCGACGTGAACGTCGTGCCGACCAACCGGCAAATGATTCGGCAGGACTATGCCGATGTGGTCTATCGAACGGAGAAGGAAAAGTTCGCCGCGATCGTCGAGGAGATTAAGGAATGTCATGAGCGCGGCCAGCCGGTGTTGGTCGGGACCATTTCGATCGAAAAGTCCGAAAAGCTTGCCGGCATGTTGAGCCGAAACGGCATCAAACACAATGTCCTCAATGCCAAGCAGCATGAGCGGGAAGCTGAGATCGTCGCGCAAGCTGGACGGAAGGGCGCCGTCACGATCGCCACGAACATGGCCGGGCGCGGTACCGACATCCTGCTGGGCGGCAATCCCGAGTTCATGTACAAGCAGGTGCTCTACCGGGAAGAGAACATTCCGGAAAGCCGCAAGCTCGAAATCTACGAGAGCATTCGGTCCGACTGCGAGCAGAACAAGCAAGAAGTGGTCGCGCTGGGCGGACTCCACATCCTTGGCACGGAGCGGCACGAGAGCCGCCGTATCGACAACCAGCTTCGAGGACGGGCCGGCCGCCAGGGTGACCCGGGGACATCGAGATTCTACCTGTCTCTGGAAGACGACCTCATGCGGATCTTCGCGTCGGAACGGGTATCGCAATTGATGCTCAAGCTCGGCATGGAAGAAGGGGTCCCTATCGAACACGGCATGGTGACCCGTGCGATCGCGAACGCGCAGAAGAAAGTGGAAGCGCACAACTTCGAAATTCGCAAACAGCTGCTCGAATACGACGACGTCATGAACAAGCAGCGCGAAGTGATCTATCGCCACCGCCGGGCCGTGTTGAGCGGAGAGAACTTGACCAATGATCTCTACGACATGATGGACAGTTCGGTGGAATCGACCCTGAACGTGTACTGTCCTTCGGAACAATATCCGGAAGAGTGGGACGTCAAAGGTTTAACCGAGGTCATGCAAAGCCAGTTCGGCCTGGACATCACGCAGGGCAAGCACGACGGAGGAGACTCGCTCCGCGACATCGGGCGCGACGCCTTGCTGGAAGACCTTCGCTCTCAGGTCCGTGAGGCCTATGCCAGAAAAGAGCAGGAACTCGGACCGGAGTTGATGCGCTTCCTCGAGAAGACCTTCATGCTCCAGGTGATCGATCACCATTGGAAGGACCACCTGCTTGCGATGGACCATTTGCGAGACGGCATCGGTCTTCGTGGCTATGGGCAGAAAGACCCGCTGATCGAGTACAAACGCGAGGGCTTCGATCTCTTCGCCGGCATGATGGAACGGATCAAATCCGATACGCTCGACCGACTGTTTCATGTGCAGGCGGTCCGCCACGAAGGAGAACAACCGGCGCCCCCACCGCAACCGGTCCTCTCACGGCCGCAACCCAAGCTCACCTTGAACCGTGGCGATGAACCGGTCACTGCAGCGGCTCCCGCTCACCGTGCCGACAACAAGGTCGGCCGCAATGATCCCTGCCCCTGCGGCAGCGGAAAGAAATACAAGAAGTGCCACGGGGCCTGAAGAAGTAGGATCGCTGCGCCCCCGGCTCCTCTCTCCTGCGTCAATTCCCCAGTTCTTGCTTTCCCGGCTGCTTGGCATCGAAACTTATTCCGTTTTATGCAAGCACGAACGGAACTGCGAACATCGACGCCATTCACTTAAAGTGAGCCGCAGCCCTTCGATCGAAGTCTGCGAATTGCCAAAAAGGTCGTGAGATTGGCACAGCGATCCTAAAAAGAATGAAGGAAAGAACAGGTGCCATGCCGAATGCCTAGGATCCAGCGACACTACCGAGCATGGGAAAGAAAGAGGATGCAAATTCAAATTATGCAGGTCGAATGCTGAGCGGAAGAGGGCAGGCACGGCAATCCCAGCACTATTTGCTCCTGATTCTACCTTGACTTACAGCGCTTCCGAAGGCTACTCTACATCCCCTTTCGACACCCAGCGATGGGCAGGCACTGCCCATAAGCTAGGGGTGTCGCCCTTTTCCATCTTGGATGGTGAATTGGAGCTTTCCGTGAGCACAGGGCATCCTGAACTCATTGCTGCCATTACCTCTGAGATCGCCGCGACCGGCCCGATTCCATTCGTCCGTTTCATGGAGTTGGCCCTGTACCACCCCCAATATGGCTATTACATGCGTACCCCTGAACCAGCGTCTGAACGGATCGGCTGGCGAGGGGATTTTTACACCAATGCTGATGTCCATCCTATTCTGGGGCAAGCTCTGGCCAAACAAGCCGAGCAGATGTACCGATTGCTCGGCCAACCTCGTCCTTTCACGATCGTTGAAATGGGGGCCGGCAAGGGCTTGCTGGCGAAACATATTATCTCCACGTGCGCACATCGCTACCCTTCGTTTTTTCAGCACCTTCGGTATGTCCTGATCGACCGAAGCCCGGCCATGCGCGAGTTACAGCGCAGAAACCTGGCTTCTTGGCTGGATCAACCGACCCTGCTGGAATGGGTGGACGACCTTGCGAACATGGGTCCTCACAGTCCGACCGGTCTGTTCTTCAGCAATGAACTCGTGGACTCGTTTCCGGTCCACCGCGTTCAGGTCACGGCAAAGGGAATCGAAGAACTTTGGGTGGACTATCGAGATGGAGAGTTCGTGGAATGTCTACTGCCGCTGTCGTCGGGCACGCTGGCTCATCGGCTTCGCCGTGTGAGCGCCGATTGGCCGGAAGGCTATCGAACCGAGGTCAACCTTCGAGCATCGGATTGGATGAAACACGTCGCTCAGCACCTGGGGCGTGGATTCGTGCTCACCATCGATTACGGCCACACGGCACAAGACCTCTATCGGTCCGACCGAAAACGCGGCACATTTCTTTGTTACTTTCAACAATCCACGAACGAAGAGCCTTTTCTGCGCGTGGGCGAACAGGACATGACCGCCCATGTAGATTTCTCGAGCTTAGCGGTGACCGGTGAAGAGCAGAATCTCCGGACGACCGGCTTTACGAACCAGATGAGTTTTCTCATGGGACTCGGCGTCGAGCAGATGATCGGTGAGTTGGAACAGGACAGTCCGCAGTTTAAAGCGGCGATTCATCTGTTGAGACCGAATGGGATGGGCACGACGTTCAAAATCCTCATTCAACACAAGGGACTCGCGCAGCCTGAGCTCGATGGTTTGCAGTACAAGCCGTTCTTTGCTTCGGCGCTCACCATGCAATCAGCCGCGTGAGGATTTGGCATGACGACATCACCGACCCTCGGCAAGATGTTCTGAGGTCTGTATGGGCGACACGGCGGTTCCGGAAAACTATATCCCGATCCTCCTTTTCATCGGCGTCGGCATCGCGCTCGGGACGTTGACGCTCTTGCTGGGAAAGTTTGTTCGTCCCAACCAGCCCTATCGGGCGAAGTTAGCGCCGTATGAAAGCGGTAGTCCGCTCTTTCAGGATGCCCGTGTACAGTTTCCGATGCGGTACTACATCATCGCGATGCTGTTTGTGATCTTCGATATCGAGATTGTCTTTATGTTTCCCTGGGCAGTTGCATTCAACAGTCTTGGGCTGGTTGGATTAGTGGAGATGAGCCTGTTCATCGCCATTCTGGTGGTGGGTTTTTGGTACGCGTGGAAGAAAGGGGCGTTGGAGTGGGATTGAAGGGCGGTGGGCCTATCCTTCTTGCTCGCCCACCACGCACTCAAGTCTAGTGAGAATATAGATACCGGGCGGTGCTCGGTGGATGCGCGCAGTGAAGGACAGCCCACCGCCCTTCATCTGGGAAGGGTGTACAGACAAGTGAGTTTGTTGGAACGCCAGTTGGACGCCAATATCGTGACGACGAATCTGGACGCGCTCGTCAATTGGGCCAGGAAGTCGGCGTTATGGCCTATGACCTTCGGACTGGCCTGCTGTGCCATCGAGATGATCGCGAGCGTCTCCTCCCGGTATGACCTTGACCGTTTCGGGGCCGGTGTTTTTCGAGCGTCCCCCCGACAATCGGATCTCATGATCGTCGCTGGAACGGTCTCGCGCAAGATGGCACCGGTCATTCGACGAATCTACGATCAAATGCCCGAACCTCGATACGTGATCTGTATGGGCTCATGCGCGACCTCAGGCAATCATTACAACAGCTACGCGGTCGTCCAGGGTGTGGACCAAATCGTGCCGGTCGATGTTTATGTGCCCGGTTGCCCACCCAGGCCAGAGGCTCTGTTGGACGGCCTTTTGAAGTTACAGGAAAAGATCCAGCGCGAGAAAGTGTTCGTGAAATAAGGTCGTTACTGCGCCAGCAACCGACGAGCCATATGGGGCCATTGCTACGGACAATGGAAGAGCCCGGCCAGACATTATGCAACTTCTCATTGAAACTTTGCTCAAGAAGTTCCCGGAGGCGGTACTCTCCGTCGATGTCGACACGGCTCGGTCAGAAGTAACCGTTCATGTTGCTGCATCGAAGATTTTGGAGGTCGCTCGTTTTTTGCACGATGATCCCGCAGCCTGTTTTGACCATATCACTGATATTTGCTCTGCCGACTATCCGGCGGATCAACAACGGTTTGAGGTCATTTACCTCTTGCTGTCGCTCCCACACGGCAAACGAATTCGCCTAAAAGCACGGGTCACTGAAGACAACCCTTCTCTCGATTCGGTGACCAGTGTTTGGCGCGGCGCATCATTTTTGGAGCGGGAAGTCTACGATATGATGGGGATCCGGTTTTTAGGCCACCCGGATCTGCGCCGCATCCTCTTGCCGGAGGACTATGCCGAAGGGTATCCCCTGCGGAAGGACTTTCCGACCGAAGGTCGCGGGTGGCGGAGCCAGTTCGATTTTATTCCGCGCCTGGATGAACCGCCGGTCGAGCACATCGAGGCCGAGGTTCCTGAGGCTGAAAAGAGACTGTTTCTTTCCGAGTCGACCAAGTCCTCACCGAATCGGCGGGAAGAACTCTTGTTGAATATGGGCCCGCAACATCCGAGTACGCACGGCGTGGTGCGGGTCGTTCTCGAACTGGATGGAGAACGGATCGTTAAGGCCACGCCGGATCTTGGGTACCTCCATCGGGGCGTTGAGAAACTGGCCGAAGGCCTGGCCTACATGCAGATTATTCCCCACACCGACCGACTCGACTATGTCTGCGCAATGGCCAACAATTATGCCTATGTGCGGGCCGTGGAGAAACTCATCGGGATCACCGTGCCTGAACGAGCCGAGTATATCCGCACCATCGTCGCAGAGATGCAGCGCATTCTCGGACATCTCTTCTGGCTGGGTGCACAAGCCCTGGACATCGGGGCCATGACGATCTTCTTCTGGACGTTTCGCGAGCGGGAAGTCCTGCTCGACATGTTCGAACGGCTGTGCGGAGCCAGGCTGACCTTGAACTACTATCGGATCGGCGGCGTGGACAGCGACTTCACTCCCGAATTGGTGACCCGCCTCAAGGCGTTCCTGGAGACATTCCCCCAAAAACTGAACGAGTATGATTCGCTGCTCGCGGGCAACCGGATTTGGTTGGGGCGGACGAAACATGTCGCCGTCATCTCCGGGGAAGATGCGATCAATTTCGGCATGACCGGTCCGGCGCTGCGAGGGTCCGGCGTCGCCTATGACGTGCGCAAGCTCGAACCTTATGGCGTCTACCATAAAGTGGACTGGGAAGTGCCGGTCGGAAAAAACGGCGATACTTACGATCGCTATTGGATCCGCGTTGAAGAGATGCGTCAGAGCGCACGGATCATTTCACAATGCCTCGACCAGATGCCGCCAGGGCCGATCATCGCCGATATGCCACAGTACATTCCGCCGCCTAAGCAGCAAGTGATGCGCGACATGGAAAGCTTGATTCACCACTTCATCATCTTTACGCAGGGGTTCAAACCGCCAAAGGGGGAAACCTATTGCGCCACCGAGGCGCCCAAGGGGGAACTGGGGTTTTTCATCATCAGCGACGGGAGCCCCCGTCCTTATCGGCTGAAAATTCGTTCGCCTTCCTTCATCCACATGGGCGCGTTCGACCATATGGCACGCGGCTACTTGATCTCCGACATCATCACGATTTTCGGGACCTATGATGTCGTCATGGGGGAATGCGATCGGTGATGAGGACGTTCATTCAATTCGACGGATAGCCAAGGTGAAGCACCGGCATGACGTTTTTAGAAAAACATAAAGACGAGATTGAGGAGATCTTGTCGCGCTACCCGGTCAAGCGGTCCGCCCTGATCCCACTCCTCTACGTCGCCCAGCGTGACCACGGCCATGTGACCGAGTCGGCGATGCTGGAGATCGCGCATCTTCTCAAGCTGACGCCTCCGCAAGTCTATGAGACGATCACCTTTTACACGATGTTCAACCTGAAGCCGATGGGCAAATTCCATATTCAGGTGTGCAAATCTCTCATGTGCGCGCTCGTCGGCTCGGATACGGTCATCGAATGGATCAAAGCGAAGCTGGGGATTGCCCCCGGTGAATCGACCACGGACGGGTTGTTCAGCCTCAGCGTGGTGGAATGTTTGGCTGCCTGCGGGACCGCTCCCATGATGCAGATCAACGATGACTACTATGAGCGGCTGACCGAGGACAAAGTGGACCGGATTTTGGCCGATCTGCGATCGTCAGGAACCAGTCCACTGAAGAGCGGGCCGTTTATGTGGCCCGAGCCGGCGCCCTCGGAGCAGGAAGCATGAAACGTGATAAATATCTGGACATTCGCAAACGAGGACGGCGGATTGCCTTTCGCTTCACGAGATTAACATGCCGAAGCACGAACTCATTCTTCTGAAAAACATGATGCAACCCGGATATACCGGGTCATTGGCGGACTATGAAAAGACCGGGGGCTATCAGGCCTTGCGTAACACGCTCGGAAAGATAGCGCCGCCGGATGTCACGGCGATGGTCCGCAAGTCCGGATTACGCGGACGCGGCGGCGCCGGCTTCCCGACCGGTGTGAAATGGGGATTTCTGCCGAAAGACTATCAAGGTCCCCGTTATTTATGCTGCAACGCCGACGAGAGCGAACCCGGCACGTTCAAAGATCGACAGCTGATGGAACGGGACCCCCATCAAGTCTTGGAAGGCATCGTGTTGGCCTGCTATGCCATCGGGGCCGAAACCGCGTACATTTATATCCGAGGGGAAATGGTCCTAGGCTCCAAGATCTTGGACCATGCCATCGGCGAAGCCAGAGCCGCCGGATATATCGGAAAGAATATTTTCGGTACGGGTATCCATGTAGACGTGTGGGTGCATCGGGGGGCAGGCGCCTATATCTGCGGTGAAGAAACAGCCCTCTTGGAATCACTGGAAGGGAAACGTGGACTCCCTCGCATTAAACCGCCGTTTCCAGCCACGCATGGGCTCTACAATAAGCCGACCGTGGTCAATAACGTCGAGACGTTGGCGAATCTTCCCCATATCATGAACCGAGGCCCTGAATGGTTCGCGGCGATCGGTTCACCTCCGAAGAGTACCGGCACCAGGGTCTTCTGTGTCAGCGGGCATGTGAAACGGCCGGGCAATTATGAAGTGCCGATGGGGATCACGCTCCGAGAGTTGGTCTACGAACATGCCGGCGGCATGCGGTCCGATAAGCCGCTGAAAGCCGTTATTCCCGGTGGGGCGTCGGCGCCGTTTCTGACGCCGGCTCATCTCGACGTGAAGTTGGATTTCGAACACGTTGCTGCGGCGGGATCGATGTTGGGATCCGGCGGCGTGACGGTGATGGAAGAAGGCACCAGCATGGTCTGGGCGGCGCTTCGGTTGATGGAATTTTTCTACCATGAGTCCTGCGGAAAATGCAGCCCGTGCCGAGAAGGCAGTTCTTGGCTTGTCCAGACGCTCCGTAGAATTTTGGCGAAGCGTGGCCGGATGGAGGATCTTGAAACCTTGTCGGATCTATGCAAAAACATCGCGGGCCGCACGGTCTGTGCCTTCGGCGACGCAGAAGTCGCTCCGATTCAAAGCACGCTGAAGCATTGGCGTCAGGAATACATCGACTTAATCAACGAAGCGGAAGCCGCGAACCTGATCAGACCTGAACCGGTAGGGCGGCACTGAGCACCCGACTGATCATCAGATGGTACCGATGAACTATGCCTGAGACCGCACTGCAAATGGTCCGCATCACGATCGACGGAATGGCGGTCAATGTTCCGAAAGGGACATTGGTCATCGAAGCGGCTCGTCGCGTCGGCGTCATGATTCCGCATTTTTGCTATCACCCGAAACTGAAACCGGACGCCAATTGCCGTATGTGCCTGGTTGAAATCGAAAAGATGCCCAAGCTTCAAACGGCCTGCAGCACACCGGCCGACGAAGGGATGAGCGTCCGTACCGCGACCACCGTGGTCAACGACGCCCATAAATCGGTGCTCGAATTCATCCTCGCCAATCACCCGCTGGACTGTCCGGTCTGCGATCAGGGAGGAAAGTGCGACCTCCAAGACTTCTCCCATCAATACACCGCGACCAGCCGGTTCGTTGAAACCAAGCGCATCTTCCAAAAGGAGTATTTCAGTCCGCTCATCGAAACGCAGATGAATCGCTGCGTGCAGTGCCTCCGCTGTGTCCGCTACTGCGATGAAGTCATGGACGTCAAAGCGTTGGCGCCGGTCGGTCGCGGCACCATGACGGAAATCAAGCATTTCGGTTCTCACCCCCTCGATTGTGAGTTCTGCGGGGGCTGCGTGCAGATCTGTCCGGTCGGAGCGATTACCAGCCGACTGTCGATGTACGAGTACCGGCCGTGGATGTTGAAACGAGCAGAAACCATCTGCGGTTACTGCGGAGACGGCTGTCAGATCACCGTGCAGACAAAGGAACAAGAACTCATTGAAGTGAACTCGGCCCATGGAGCGGGACGCAACAACGGCGACCTGTGCGCTCGCGGGTTTTTTGGATTCCATGCGGCCAGTCATCCGGACCGCCTGACGCATCCACTCATTCGGCGTGACGGCGGACTCGTACAAGCCACCTGGGAAGAAGCTCTGGAGTATGTCGCCGACCGTGTCCGTGACATTAAAGCCGCTCATGGAGGGCAGAGTTTCGGAGGATTGATTTCGGGCCGTTGCACGAACGAGGAATTGTACCTTTTTCAAAAATTTCTCCGCGTGGTCGTCGGCACCAACCATATCGATAGCAGCGCACGCTACGGCCATGTCAACGGCCTGCAGGCCATGCAACGCGTGCAGGGCACGCATCGGTGGACCGTGACCTTCGACGACATGCTGGACGCGGATGCGCTGATCCTCGTCGGCACGAACATTACCGAGACGAATCCCATCACGGGCCTCAAGGTCAAAGAGGCGGTGAAGAAACGCCGCGCGACATTGATCACGATCGAATCGTTGGAACCCGTCGTCGATACCATGAGCAACATCGCCAATCTGTCGCACCATCATTTCCGCATTCCAACCGGCGATACACACCATGCAATCCTTGGTCTCGTAAAGGCCGTGGTAGAGCAAAATTTGGTACAGCCGGATCTCGCTCAACGGCATCCGGCGTATCTCAACGCCATGATGAGCGCCCTGCAGCCAACCTCTTGGCAGGACCTACAGGCGTCCACCGGAATCGAGCCGGATTCTTTTCTGAGGGCAGCCAAGGTGGCGGCAGGAGCACGCCGGCTCGTGATCCTGGCTGGACAGCTCTTGTTGCGCAGTGAACAGGGCTACAACGGATGTGTGGCTCTCCTGGATTTGCTTCTTCTGCTTGGGAAGTTGGATCAGCCCGGCTGTGGCTTTGCGCCGCTCGCCGAGGAAAACAACGACCAAGGCGCGGTCGAAATGGGAACCGTCGCTGAATTTCTTCCCGGTGCCCATCCTATCACCAGCGGCCCGGATCGTGAGAGGATTGCCAAGCAATGGAAAAGCGATCTTCCGACCGACAGGGGAGCTTCCCTCATCGAGATGTTGGATCGCGCCAAGGCGGGATCACTTAAGGCGATGTTCGTTGTCGGAGAAAATCCGGTCGGAAGCCTCCCCGCGACCATTCATGCCGACACATCACTGCGCAAGCTCGATCTCTTGGTGTGTCAGGAGCTGTTTTTAACTGAGACGGCCGCCTTGGCCCATGTCGTGTTACCGGCCGCTTCTTCGATGGAAAAGCATGGGACGTTTACCAATACCGAGGGCCATGTTCAGGCCGTTCGTCCGTCGATCGAGCCCATCGGAGAAAGCCGCCCCGACTGGGAAGTCTTCTCAGCGCTTTCCATTCTATTGGACGCACCGATGGAGTATGCCGAGAGCAAAGAGATCCTCAAGGAAATTCGCAGCCTCATTCCCGGCTATGGCTCGTTGGGGCCCGCACCGTTGCCGCCCAAAGTTGATCGTGCGGCCGTGGACCGCTACCTCACTGAGGGGTATCAGCGTGACCTCGCGTCGAGGTATCAACCTATCCCACGAACGCCCAGGCCTGATGGGACCGTGCGGTTAGAGTTGACACAGAGCCTGTTCCATTCTGGGAAATTATCCACACGAGCGAAGGGATTGCTACAGGTCGAAGAGCGCGGGCGACTCCGTATCAGTCCGATTGACGCCGCACGCTTTGCCTTGTCGGATGGAGATCGGGTTCGGCTCTCAAGCACAGTCGGAGAAATGACGACCGAGGTCAAAATCATGGAACGAGTCCCGCAAGGAACGGCATGGTTTCCATATCACTTCGGTCAAGCAGCCGTCCGACTCTTTGAATGCGCCATCGATCCGATCACCCATGCACCATCGTTCCGGACGGCGACTGTGTCCATGATGAAGGTGGCGTGATGCCCCTCGTCGTCACTGATGACCATGTTAATCGAGGAGTCCAATTGTGACTGAATTCGGATTGCGTCTCGCTATTTCCCTTACCCAGATCGCCGCGGTCATGGGCATCGTGGTCGTCACGGTGCTCATCCTCACCCTTGCGGAACGAAAGGTCTTGGGCTGGATGCAGGACCGCATGGGTCCGATGGAAGTGGGCCCCTATGGCATTCTTCAACCATTCGCGGATGCCATCAAGCTCTTTTTCAAGGAAGACATTATCCCCGCCGGTGCCAACAAGTTTTTGTTCACCATGGCGCCGATTCTGTGTCTGATTCCTGCGTTCATCGGGTTTGCCGTGATTCCCTGGGGACCCAGCTGGACGTTTGAGATCAACGGCGTCACCGTGAAACCGTTTGTGATCAGCGACATCAACATCGGTATTCTGTATATCCTGGCCTTTGCCTCGCTCGGGGCCTATGGCATCATCCTGGGTGGATGGGCATCCAACAGCAAATACTCGCTGCTCGGGGGACTCCGATCGGCGGCTCAGATCATCAGCTACGAACTCAATGTCGGACTGGCCATTGTCGGGGTCTTAATCATGGCCGGCTCGCTCAGCATCGTAAAAATCACCGATGCTCAGGCCGGATGGTTTTGGGAGTGGTTTATTTTCAAGATGCCGGCTCCACAGATTTTTGCCTTTGTCGTTTATGTCATCTCAGCGGTGGCCGAGACCAACCGGGTCCCGTTCGATCTCCCGGAAGCGGAGAGCGAACTCGTCGCCGGCTTTTTCACTGAATACAGCGGCCTCCGATTCGCGTTCTTTTATCTTGCCGAGTACGCCAACATGGTGCTCGTGTCTTGTGTCGCCTCCGCTCTGTTTCTCGGCGGCTGGCACGCGCCGTATCCTGGAACCATTATGGAGCTTGTCGGCCTGTCGTCCTGGTCCTGGATCGAGAGCACGATGTGGTTTGCGGTCAAGACATACTCGTTCTTGTTCCTCTTTTTCTGGCTTCGAGCCACGTTACCGAGGCTGCGATACGATCAGCTGATGAGATTCGGCTGGAAGGTGATGCTGCCCATCGCGTTGGGCAACATCGTCGTGACATCCATTGCCGTGTTTCTCTACAATCGATGACGGAGCGTAGGGGATCGATATGTCGTCCACCTCGACAACCAAACGTCTGAACCTGTACGAATGGTTCAAGACGATCACGTTCTACGAGATCCTCGTCGGCATGAAAGCGACCCTGTCGCACCTGCTCAATTATCGTCCGGTGACGTTGCAATACCCTCACGAAAAGCGCACGTTGCCCGACAATTACCGAGGCATGCTTGCCCTGCTCCGCTACGACGATGGGACCGAGAAGTGCGTGGGATGTGATCTCTGTGAAGCCGCCTGCCCGTCCCGCGTCATTCGCGTCGTCAGCGCTGAAGTGCCGGGCGAACCGACGAAACGTTATGCAAAAGAATATTATATGGACATGACCCGGTGCCTGTTCTGCGGGATGTGTGTGGATGCCTGTCCCGTTGATGCGCTGGGCATGACGAGGGAATTCGAATGGGCGGTGTACGACAAGCGGCAACTCCACCTGAACAAACAACAATTACTCGCGATCGGCGATCGTTCGTTTCCAGTCCGTGAGAAACGCTTGGAGCTTCAACATCCCAACGTCGCGTTTTTCAACGTGGCATTCAAGCACGTGCCGCCAAAACCGGACTGACTCTCAAAGATTACTCATCGGACGAACAATGGTTGCAACACCGCGGGCCTCGTCTGGTCCAAGCCGATATTGAATCCGGGAACCGTCTTATGTCGCAGCTGTTTTTTGGATACTTTGCAGGGATGATCGCTACCACGTCCATCCTGGTGGTCGCGTTGAGAAACCCCGTGTACAGCGCACTTTCCTTACTGGTCATGTTTTTTCACATCGCCGGGCTCTTCGTCACACTCCATGCCGAATTTCTGGCAGCCGTGCAAATTATCGTCTATGCCGGGGCCATCCTCGTGCTGTATCTGTTCGTCGTCATGTTGCTCAATGTCAAGCAAGACGACCGGTATCATAGCCAATGGCGAATCGCCGCATTGGTCTGCGTCCCGTTGCTGGTCGAGTCCATCGTCCTGCTCTCCGGTGGAACGGGACCGACCAATCCGGGCGGTCAATCGCTCCAATCTGGACGGCACGATGCGATCACCAACGACAATACTCGAGCCATCGGTGAGACGCTTTTTTCAACCTACTTATTTCCCTTCGAGGTCGCCTCTTTGGTTCTCTTGGTGGCCATGATCGGCGCCATTGTCCTCG
Organism: Nitrospira sp.; assembly: GCA_037445435.1. GTDB lineage: Bacteria > Nitrospirota > Nitrospiria > Nitrospirales > Nitrospiraceae > Nitrospira_D. The sequence continues at coordinate 40,866 of JBBIKN010000017.1, forward strand.
CGAAACGCGACAGTGGGGAAAACGAGGCAAAACCATGACGGTAACGGCGGTTGACGAATGACCATCCCCATCTCGTACTACCTCATCTTGAGCGCCATCGTGTTCTTGACCGGTGTCGTGGGCGTGCTCATACGACGCAACATCATTGCGATTTTGCTGTCGGTCGAGCTGATGCTGAACGCGACCAACATCAATTTTGTCGCGTTTTCCGAACAGCTTCAGGATCTTGGCGGTCAGGTATTCGTCTTTTTTGCGTTGACAGTGGCGGCTGCGGAGGTCGCGGTCGGACTCGCGATCATCATCGCCTTGCACCGGTCGAGATCGACCATCAACGTCGAAGAGTTCAACCTATTGAAATGGTAATCTCGCAGATGACCCATAGTGTATGGCGAACGGCACGAAGGGGAGTCCGAAGCTTGTGCTATCAGCCATTAGCTATTGGCTTTTGAGCCTATGTTATACGCCCTCATCCCACTCCTTCCCCTGGCCGCCTTTCTCGTTTTAGGCTTGACGGGATCTTTTATCAAAGACCGCGCCCACTTGATCGCGGTCCCGGCGGTCCTGTTGTCGCTCCTCTTGTCGGTGGCGGCATTTGTTGAAGTGGCGTCCGGCTCCGTCATTTCTGTTCAGCTGTATACCTGGCTGACATCCGGGAATCTGGATATTCATATCGGCCTCCATATCGACCGACTGACCGCCGTCATGCTTTTGCTGGTAACCGTGGTCAGCTCGCTCGTACACGTTTATACGATCGGCTACATGCATGGCGAGCCAGGCTATGCTCGCTTCTTCAGCTACATCGCCCTGTTCACTTTTTCCATGTTGATGTTGGTATTGGCCGATAACCTGCTGCAGCTCTTCGTATTCTGGGAAGCCGTGGGGCTGTGTTCTTATCTGCTGATCGGCCATTGGTACGAACGTGCTTCCGCCTGTGCAGCTGCCACGAAGGCGTTCCTCGTGAATCGCGTGGGCGATTTTGGGTTCATGCTGGGCCTTCTCCTCGTCTGGTACAGCTTTGGGTCGCTGAACTATCTCGACATCTTTCCCGCCGCGCACGAAGCAGGCGCATTAACGATGAACGTGCTCGGTCCATTCGGTGGCACCTGGGAGGTTTCCGTCTTTACCCTCATCGCACTGTTACTCTTCACCGGTGCGGTCGGCAAATCGGCCCAAGTGCCTCTTCACGTGTGGTTACCTGATGCGATGGAAGGACCCACGCCGATTTCGGCTCTGATTCACGCCGCCACGATGGTGACGGCCGGCGTCTTCATGGTGGCACGGCTCGCTCCGATTTATAACCTCTCTCCAACCGCAATGAGCGTGGTTGCCATTACTGGCGCGGCGACCATGGTGCTGGGCGCCACGATTGCTTTGACTCAAACCGACATCAAGCGAGTGGTTGCCTACTCGACCGTGAGTCAACTCGGCTACATGGTCATGGCATGCGGACTCGGAGCCTACGCCTCCGGCATGTACCACCTCTTAACGCACGGCGCTTTCAAGGCCTTGCTGTTTTTGGGCTGCGGCTCCGTGATCATTGCCCTGCATCATGAACAAGACATGAGGCGCATGGGCGGGCTGAAGGACAAACTGCCGATCACCTACTGGACATTTGTAGTCGGCTCGCTGGCGCTGGCCGGCTTCCCTCTCACAGCCGGGTTCTTCAGCAAAGACGACATCCTCGTGTCCGCTTGGTCCTCAGGCACCCTCGGCCAAGTACTGACGCTCTTTGGTTTGCTGACGGCTCTGCTGACCGCCTTCTACAGTTTCCGGCTGGTATTCGTGACCTTTTGGGGTCCATCGCATGTCGATCCACACCACGCAGACCATGTTCATGAGCCGCCACAGACCATGACGACGCCGCTCTTGATCCTTGCGCTGTTCAGCATTCTGACGGGCTATCTCGGCATCCCATCGTTCCTCGAACCGGTCTTTTCGAGCGGGGGTGAAGCTGTTCACCACGGCTCGGCGGGGATTGCCGTTATGATGGCGGCGACTGCGATGGGCTTCCTAGGCATTGCAGCGGCCTACTATGTCTATGTGTTGAACCCCGATCTCCCCGAACGCGTGGCCCAACAGTGGCATATCCTGTATCGAGGCTCTTTGAACAAATGGTACGTGGATGAAGCGTATGACCGTCTCTTTGTCAGGCCAACGTTCGCAGCCGCGTCAGAACTCTGGAAGCGGGTCGACGTCAATTTCATCGACGGGGCGGTCAACGGCATCGCGCGTGGCATGGCGTGGGGTGGGTGGTTGTTGAGGTTGATCCAAAGCGGACAGGCCCAGCACTATGCGTTGGCCACGGCAATGGGAATCGTTATCTTGACGGCGTACCTTCTTTTTTGATGGACAGAACCACCGCCATGGACCAGCTGATTGCTATCCTATGACGTTGTTCGCTCGTAAGTGTTCGTTGGAACTCTGATGACCGCCTTTCCTTGGCTCACGATACTAATTTTCCTCCCGCTGATCGGGGCGGTTGCGGTCTTTTTTGTAAAGGACGCCTCGGCTCGACTCATCGCCCTCGCCGTCGCCGTCGCCGACCTACTGATCTCCCTCCCGCTCTGGTGGTTGTTCGATGCCTCCTCCAACCACATGCAGTTTGTGGAATCGGCCGTGTGGATCTCCTCGCCCTCGATCAATTACCGGTTGGGGCTCGATGGCATCAGTTTACCGCTGGTCCTTATGACGACGATCCTGATGCCGCTCTGCATCTTGATTTCTTGGCACTCCATCGAATCGAGAGTCCAGAGCTTCATGGCGATGCTGCTGATCATGGAAGGCGCCATGATCGGCGTGTTCTCAGCCCTGGACTTCGTGCTGTTCTACGTATTTTGGGAAGCAATGCTGATCCCGATGTATCTCCTCATCGGAGTCTGGGGTGGGCCGAATCGCCTCTATGCCGCGATTAAATTCTTTCTCTATACCCTGGCCGGCAGCGTCCTGCTCCTGGTCGCGATTTTAGTGTTGTATTTCCAGGGTGGCCATACATTCGACATTCTTCAATTGAGCCAAGGCACCTATTCCAAGTCGCTGCAATTCTGGCTTTTCCTGGCGTTCTTTGCCGCCTTCGCCGTCAAGGTTCCGATGTTTCCGTTCCATACCTGGCTGCCCGATGCACACGTGGAAGCGCCGACCGCCGGCAGCGTGATTCTCGCCAGCGTCCTGCTCAAAATGGGGGCCTACGGATTCGTGCGTTTCAGTTTACCGATGTTGCCGGATGCCTCTCGAGCGTTTACGCCGTTGATGGTGATCCTCTCGATCGTCGCCATCATCTATGGCGCGTACATGGCGTTGGCCCAGGCCGATTTGAAAAAGCTCATCGCCTATTCGAGTGTGAGCCACATGGGATTTGTCACGCTCGGCCTCTTCATGTTCAATATTCAAGGCATCGAAGGTGCCGTGATGCAGATGGTGAATCACGGCATCACCACCGGGGGACTTTTTCTCTGCGTGGGAGTGATTTACGAACGCACCCACAGCCGACAGATCGCCGACAATATCGGGCTGACCAAGCCGATGCCGCGGTATGCGACATTCCTGGTCATTTTTGCACTGTCGTCGTTGGGATTGCCCGGTACCAATAGTTTCGTCGGGGAGTTCATGGTTCTGGCAGGCACCTTCCTCTGGAGCAAGATCGCGACGGCCTTCGCTTCATTGGGAATCATTCTCGCCGCCGCCTACTTACTATGGATGGTTCAACGTGTCGCCTTCGGCGTGCCGGCCCCGCACATGCTTCCGAAGCTACGTGATGTCAACCTGCGTGAAATGGTCACCCTGGTCCCGCTCGCCGTGTTGATCTTTGTGATCGGGTTGTTCCCGAATCCCATGCTGACCCGCATGCACCCTAGCGTGGAGAAGGTCCTTGCCCGCGTCTTCCCCTCTGTTCCTGAACAGGCTTCAACTGTAAGGGTGGACCCGTTCCTTCCGGATGCGGAGAACATGGCCTTAACACCCGAACTTGCGTTCAGCCGAAAGACGAACAGCGCTTCGGGCTTCACGAGTACCGAGACGGAGGAAAGACGGCCATGACCTTCTCTGTTGGAGACCTCTTCCTCATTCTGCCGGAGCTGTTGGTCGTCACCGCTGCCTGCATTGTGCTTGTACTCGACCCAGTATTACGTCCATCCGACAAAGACGGACTGGTGTGGCTGAGCCTGGGAACACTCGCCATCTGCATGGGCGTGACGGCCTCTCAGATCGGCGCTTCCGTCGAGGCTTTCAGTGGGCTGGTGATCATCGACACTTATGGAGCCTTTTGGAAACTGCTGCTTTACTTTGTCACCGGCCTCACGATTCTTCTTTCGCATTCATACCTGAAGGAGGAACGGCTGTACTTCGGCGAATACTATGGCTTTGTCCTGCTCGCCCTCTCCGGGATGATGGTCATGGTGTCGGCAGCCGACTTGCTGACGATCTATCTGGGTACCGAACTCATGTCGCTCTCACTGTACGTGATGGCCGGACTGAAGCGATCCGAGCCTCGTTCGCTCGAAGCATCGGCTAAGTATTTCGTGCTGGGCGCGTTCTCATCCGGCATTCTCTTGTACGGCATCTCACTCCTCTACGGCGCGACTGGAACCACGAGGCTTCCCGCCATTGCCGCGGCAATCGCAGGACGAAGCCTTGACGATCCTCTCCTCTTATTTGCAACGATCCTGCTCGCAGTTGGATTCGGATTCAAACTCGCCGTCGTGCCGTTTCATATGTGGACGCCGGATGTCTATCAAGGTGCCCCAACCTCGGTTACCGCCTTCATGGCCGTGGCATCCAAGGCCGCCAGCTTTGGCGCGTTCCTCCGGGTATTTATTGAGGGACTCGGCGGCTTGAAGGCTAATTGGTCCGCCATCTTCCTCCTGCTCTGCCTTGCGACCCTGGTATTAGGAAATGCCGTTGCGTTGGTGCAGACGAACATCAAGCGGATGCTCGCCTACTCGAGTATTGCCCATGCGGGTTATGCCTTGATCGGCGTGGTGGCGGCTGGACGGCTGGGCAACTCCTCGGCTATCGCCAGCGTATTGCTCTATCTCGCGCTCTACACATTCATGACCTTCGGCGCCTTCGCTATCGTCGCCATGCTTCGCAAAGACCAGATCGAAGGGGATGAGATCGAAGACTTCACCGGTCTGTCCAAACGCCATCCTGTGGCGGCGTTGCTCATGTTGATCTTCATGGTCTCCTTGGCGGGCATTCCCCCGACTGCAGGATTCATCGGCAAGTTTTACGTCTTCATGTCCGCGGTGGAAGCCGGCATGACCTGGCTGGCGGTCATCGCGCTCATTTTTGCCGCCGTGTCGGCCTATTATTATCTCCGACTCGTGATGGTCATGTACATGCGTGAGCGGGATGAGGCCTTGGGCATCGCTCCGCGATTGGTTATGTCGCCGACGTTCTCCATCGTATTGGCCTGCGCAGTGGCCGGAGTGATCATCTTCGGGATTTACCCCAATCCGCTCGTGCATTTCGCAACACAAGCCGTGCTGACCTTAAAATAATAAGGCAGCCGCGTGTTGCTCATCCGCAGGCGAAGCCTCATGACTGTCCTCCGCTTCCTTCTTGACGTCCTCAAAGCTTTTCTACAGCAAGGTTGCGCAAGCCTCGCTGCATCGTTGGCTTTTTTCTCCTTGCTGTCCCTGTTTCCACTCTCCTTTCTCCTTCTGTACGGTGTGAGCTTCTTTATCAGCCAAGATGTCATCGGAGAACAATTCATGTTGAGCTTTCTCAAAGGGTTTCTCCCCTCACTCGGAGAACATCTGGTGGAAGAGCTCCATCGGATCAGTGCGTTGGAAAGTGTGCGATGGCTCGTGTTTTTGTCGTTCTTCTGGTTCGGAGGACTTGTTTTTTATGAATTGGACTATACCCTGAACGTCGTCTTTGAAAGTACGCATCAGCGTCATCCGCTGATTTCAACAGCCATCTCCATCGCGCTGATCGGCTCCACCGGCCTTCTGTTGCTTGTGGCGTATGTGGGCTCGCAAACAATTACCTTCCTAACCGCGTACGCCCCTCGGCTCTGGGGGCTGGATCTTGTCGCCCTGGCCGCGCACGATTTTCATCTCACCTACACCCTGCCCTTTACCCTCGCATTCCTGGCAGTCAGCCTGCTGTATTGTCTTGTTCCCCGCCGCCGTCCTCCGTGGCGAGCTGCAATGGCCGGAGCACTGACCTTCAGCCTACTCTGGGTTTCAGCCAAGTTGGTGTTCGTCAGCTATAGCGACTATGCCACGGTCTACGCCCGCCTCTATGGGTCGTTGCTGGAAGTCGTGCTCTTGCTGCTGTGGGTGTACTACTCCGCTAGCCTCTTACTCTTCGGCGGTATCATCGCTCATAAACTACAACAGCGAGTTTGCGTGCCGCCGACACCGGTCGATGAAGGCTAGCAAGGTCGGTCCAGTTGGGTGTTCTTTCGCTGCCTGAAACCTCCTCATTTTACTTTTTAAACGGGAGATGCTTGAAGGCCGGTGCAACTTCCGGCCTTTTTCTGGCCCGGCACCTCCTTCCTCGATAAAATGGCTTCCGGCAAGGCTTGGAGCCATCCCCATGGTTGAAGAATACGGCAAAGAACTCATGATGCTGGGAGGCACGATCGCCGGATTCATGGCTGCCCTCCTCACCGTCATGGAAAAGTTGCTGGACATTCAGCAGCGCATCTCTTCAAAGAAAGAAAAGAAGCACGCCTCCCAACCGGAACGCCCGATTGCAGCGCCAGCATCGAGCATCGACTTCTTTTCCCCGAAACCGTTGCGCGGCTCGTCGTACCTCTTGCTCTATGAGACCGGCGTTATTGTGGCAGCCGGCGTCCTCCTCAACTACGTCGGCCTGACGCTCAGTCTGCACTTGGAGAGTATTCTCTTCTTGGATATGACCGGTACGGCCTTGGTCGCGATTTTGCTCGGCCCCTGGTGGGGTGCCATCGCGGCACTGTTGTCGAACTCCGTTGTGAACTGGTTGCTCTTTCCGGAAGCAGGAGCCGATGTCATCATCTTCCCTTGGTCGCTGGTGAACATGACGGGCGCCTTGTTTTGGGGAATGTTGGCGCGGGAGCCTGGCTTTCTGAAATACGTGAGCACCAGCAAAAGTTCGGGGTTGGCCCACACCTGGTTTTTATTGAGCTTCGGCGTGGCCGGCGCAGTGGTCATGAGCATCCCGGGCACCCTCGTCCAGTCCGCACTGCACGAACGTTCGATCTTTGCCCTCAACCCTGAAGTCGCTCAAGCTCTCAGTCTGCGGATTAAGCACTGGGAAGCCGCGGTTCAGTCGTACCTGGAGTCCACAGTGGGGTTGAGCTGGAGCGAAAGCATCAGTTGGTACATCGTCAATTGGTTCCAAAACTGCGTGCGGTATATTCCGGACAAGACGATGAGTGCCGCCATCGCGCTGGTCATCTTGAAATATGGATACCCGTTGTTCGAGCGAGAACTGGTTCATGGCGGGCCGGAGGGAGAACGCCCCGCTGACGAACGGATTCTCCCGCTCATCCTCGGACTGATCTATGCCCCGTCCTACGCAACGCTCATCAGCCAGAACGATTATGCCGGCGATCTGTATTGGCCTCTGTGGTCCCTACCATGGTTGTTCATCGTGTACGGCTATTTCCGTATCCGCTATTGGGGGCCGCCGGACGAGGCGCTTCAGGAAGCCCGAGTTCAGCGCGCCGAGCGATATGCACGGGCGTTAAGGTCGATCGGGAAGGAACCGTCCTACGAATTCTGCCGTCGGCTGACATCTGCAACGCTGATCGCGAGCCTGCTATTCGCACTCTGCTTGCCGATCCTGCTGATGGATTTCTTTCGTGTCACGTTCAAGTTCTTCTGCGTCGTGTATGGCTTTCTCCTTGTCGTTCACCTGATTCGTATCGCCATCGCGCAAAATATTTCCATGGCTCGGGCCGACGGATGACCTATCAGTAGAGAAAGGAAGGAGTCACTGCCGTCGGGCATGGCAAAGACATGACAAGGCTGGACAGCCGGGTCTTCGTCCACATGACCTACGATCGATAGCCGATGACCGATTTATCGACTGGAGGAATTTCTCAGTTGCAGAAAATGAACAATGGCGGAATGGGTCACGAGTCCCACGATCTCTCCACCCTGCATCACGATCAGTCGATCCCATCCTTCACTGGCCATACGCTCCATAGCGTGAATCACAGGAAGGTCCGGCTCAATGACCAGCGATTCCGAACGTGGGCGCATCACCTGTTCAACCCGGCGCCAAGGCCACAACGACGGCGGCACGTTCTGAATCTCAACAACGGTGATGAGTCCCACCAATTGCCGCCCCTCTAACACTGGAAAGCCGCCGTAACCGTACGACTGGAAGTACTGGTTCACCGCCTCGTTAAGCGTGCAATGCGATGGAATTGAGGTGACCGTCGTCACCATTAGGTTTCGAATAGGGACCGTCGCCAGTGACTGTCGTATGACCGCTTGACGGCGACTCGCCAGAGCCGCGGCGAAGAGAAACATGCCGATGATGAGAATCCAACCACCGTTCGAGGCCATTGAAGCAGGCAATCCGCCGCTCATGGCTCCGTACATCATGACAAGGCCGACCAGCCCAAGCATCAATCCAAACGCCAGACCGACTACCGCGGCTTGTTTGGTCGCTCGATAAAAATCGTTGCCCCATGCCCACAATCCCGCTCGTAACACCCGTCCCCCGTCCAGCGGAAAGCCCGGAATCATATTGAAGAGGCCGAGTTGCATATTGACGAAGCCGAGCAACGCGCCGAGCATGATCCAACCCTGGAGACCATGTTGCCGTTGGATGGCATCGGCCAACTCCACAAAGACAAAACAGAGCCCACCGATCACAAAACTGACCGCCGGCCCGGCCAACGCGATAAGCAATTCCGCACGAGGTGTCGGGGCTTCCTTCCGCATGTGCGCCACCCCGCCGAAAATAAACAACGTGATCTTTTCAATCGGGATGCGATAGTACAACGCAACGTAGGAATGGCCGAGCTCATGCAAGAGTACCGAGAGGAATAACAGCACCGCTGCGAAGCCGCCCATCGCCCAATAGCGCTCGGGAGTAAGCCCAGGCAAGCTTTCCGGCAGGTATCCGGTCGAGAGAGTCCACGTGACCAGAAGAAACACCAGAAACCATGAGGCATGGACGCGGATTGGAATGCCCAACGCTCGGCCGATCTCCCAAGAAGGTAACCGCATAGACGACACCGTAACAGCCGAATATGTAATGGGTCAATTCTGCTCCACCGATTCGGGTATACTAGCCCTTATGCAACAACACATTCTGTTACGTCTCCTGTTGGGGGTCCTGCCGCTAGCAACTCCTGGGCCGTTCGTTCCAGTGGCCGTGGTCGCCCAAGTGATTACGTCTGGCTCGCCCACGTGCCCCGGCGTGGCATTAACGT
>JBBIKN010000018.1:0-45027 GCA_037445435.1 Nitrospira sp.
CCATCAGTCCAACGAGGAGTATAGTGCTTTCATGAGTCCGACCGCTTCAGGGGGTCGTCGTTGGCCACGCCGTGCAACCGGCGTAGTGTTTCTAGTCTTGTTCGTCTGCGTCTGCGTCGTCTTACAAATGCTGGGAGCTCCAGTGACGCTGCTCGGTTTACTTACGTCGGATACGCCGGGCGAATCTTTCTCTGAAGACTTCTCAATTCCTCCCATCTCGCCGGAACCAGGCACACCGAGTCGTTCTCGCTTCCTTGCGGACCTCCAACCTTCACTTCATGTTCCGATCTTCTCAACCGCAGTCTTTCATCCTCCTCAAGGGTAGCCTTCGTTCTCATCGTATCGAATTGGCGCACGTCCTGCTCTGAGACGATCACGGGTGGGGCATCTGTGCCTCACACCATCCGCGTGATGTAACGATCGTTGTGAGCATGTAACGCCTGGCAGTTCTACATCGATGTCAACGTAAAGAACTGGAGAAGAACTATGAAGGTGATGAGCATTTCTATAAGTGGGTATCTGTTTATTGTGATGATCGGAATATTCGATGCATCGGGGGTGTTTGCGGCGTACGGATCTTACGGATCTATCGTAAATGAGCGTCTCGTAAACCAGACTGGAAAGATATCCATCGAGGAGGCCTTGCTCAATTTCAGAATTGAGGAGATCGTCGGCACTTCACCATCGAGCTGTGCTGCAGAGCGGAAGCTGGAGAGGGATCAGAGACTATTAGATCCGCAGCTGTCGGCCTCCGGCAAGAGGAGCAATGCCAATCCGGCAAGTTCAGTTATATGCAAAGAAACCGAATCTGCCTTGCCGATGAACCCATGATCTCGATGTAGGTCGCGCGTGAGATGCCTCCCCCGTGATGACATCAGCATCACAATGGAGGCTGACTTGGCGGAGAAACAGGTCATGGAGATCCACATCAATGTCCAGCCCGGCGCGGTCATCGATATGGAAGAAGAAAGGTGAAATTGAAGAGTACGCATAGAAGGAATTGAACACGAAGTATCTAGGCGAGGTTTCAGATCCTCTGTGGTAGATATTGAGGTTCTCTGTCGCACAACATATGTGTTGGGTGTCCGGCGTTTCAGTTCGTCATCTTGTACCGGCTTTTGCTGTATTGTTTCCCTCCCTTGTCGAAGCCTCGGATATCATCGGACCCCCGGCGCCACCGCGTTATTTCGTTGAGGCGGCGATCTCTCCTGGGCGAAACGTTGGTTTTTCGTCGATACAGATCCTTCCCGTTCCCGTGTTGAGCGCAGCGCCTGTGACCGGGAAGAGTAACAACGGCGAGACAATTGAGCGGGTATCGGGCGAGGACCGGGGACCACGGATCCCCGAGCCTATGGTTTTTGACCTCGTGCGACCCCTAGGCGGAAAAAGAGGTGAAGGGGAGATAAATGTTCTTGGATTGATCCCTCTCCGAAGGAAGGTGAGAATTGTCGATGAGGCGACCGATCCCTTGGGCCTTGTCCGGCGCAGTCCGGACACGCAGGGCATCGAGTGGGCCCCGGAGATCGAGTATGCCTTTGGCAACGGCCTGGCACTCGAGTTTGAATTACCGATGAAAAACGGGCGCGTGGAGGCATACAAGGGTGCGGCTCAGGCGTTCCTCGGCACGGCTCTGGAGGATCGGTTCATCCATGGTGGTCAAGTCATCGTCCAGTATGATCAGCAACCGAAACTGTGGACCACCACGTTTCTTTATCTGGCCGGTTTGCGGTTCAACGAAACCTGGAGCGTCTTTGGCATGTTTGGCCCCCGAACTGAACTGGCAGGCCGTGTCACGGACCGACGAACCGAGTGGCTGAGCAACGTGACGTTGTTTGCGGACGTGACACCTCGGTTGGTGGCCGGCATCGAAACTAATGTTGGCTAAGTCATCGGTGGCCATGCTTCTTTACTGATCATGCCGCAACTCCATTACGAAGTCAGCAAGCGCTGGATGATTCAAGGGGGAGCCGGTGTGCGATTGACCAAGGATTTGATGCTTCCTGAAATCGGATTCCGTCTCATTCGCGAGTTCTAGACGCTGTGATATCTCCACCTTTGACCGGAGCAATTTGTTCGAGGCGAGGGATTACACCAGTACTACGACTGCTCTTATGCCCATCATGATGCCTTAACGTGATGTGGCAAGGTACATCTCAGATTTGCAGTTGTTCAGGTCGGATACGACCATGCGAGAAGCCAGTGTCGGCGGGGATGAGGTCTCGTTCGGCGGTACCAAAAAGGAGGGGCGATCGTGACCTGGGAACAGATCTTTCCCCTCGTACTCTTGATTGCGGCGCTGCTGCTCCAGCTCGTCAAGCTATTTAGACGGCCTGTTAGAGAAATGGAAGGTGAACCGGCTCAAGAGGCAGGGGCCGCTTCTATGCCAGAGTCGAGGAAACGATCGGTTAGAATGCGGCAAGTCCGAGGCTCGGCTCCGAAGAAGCTGCCGGATATATCCAACGAAGACCAAGCTTACAACAGTAAGCGTCACAGGTCAGGCTTAGCGGTGAACGTAAGGGAGGTGCGGCATGGCATCGTGCTTATGACTATCTTGGGGCCTTGCCGTGCCCTAAGTACTACGGCTGGATCCGATCCATCCAGGGTGTAACCGATGGGCGCGGCAATGATAGTGATAAAAGTGGATCCAAACCCAAGGAGCAGGAGAGATTGACCGATCGAATCAGTGAACGATCTGGTGCTGGCAGTTGCAGTGATTCTCTCCATACCGCCATTGCATGACAGGGGGGGGCCCATGTGATATATGATTCCTATGATTCAAGTGGATCGACGTGCCTCCGGCTCTTCACACCGTGCCTGGGGTGTAGCGTGTGTGGTCATGCTGCTCTGTATCTGTGTGGTGACACAGATGCTCGGAATACCGACCACGCTGATTGGTCTGCTGAATTCGGATATGCTCACGAAGTCAGAGCCTGTTTCCGAAGACGTGTCTGCCCTTTCACCCTCACCTGAAGCGGAAGAGCCTGACCTTCTCAGCTTGTTCATCGAGTCTCAGCCCGTGCGTCATTTTCCGGTATTGCTCACGTCTGTGTTTCGTCCTCCCTCTACGTAACCCAATTTCCCCGGCGCCATAGCATCAGCCGATCTGTCGCTGGAGGTCTACCCAGGTGGCTGTTCGGCAGAGCCTCACAGATGCAGTGAACACAGAGGATCTTAATGAACTTGATAGGGCTGGATGAGGTTGTCCTCTGATAGACGATTGCAAGATCGTATGAGTCCAGCCCATCGTATGCAATAAATAGCATGTCTCCTAGCACACTCGTAGCTGACGTGAAATCAGGTCTTGTGGTCTTCCTGGTGGCACTGCCTCTCTGTCTCGGGATCGCACTCGCATCGGGCGCACCACTGTTGTCGGGGCTATTGGCCGGAATTGTCGGCGGCATCCTCGTAGGACTCTTCAGCGGGTCACATACCAGCGTAAGCGGTCCGGCTGCCGGCTTATCCGCAGTCGTTCTCGCTCAAATTGCCTCACTCGGTTCATTCGAGATCTTTTTGATGGCGGTAATTCTTGCGGGATTGATTCAAATCGGCCTGGGCGTGGCCAAAGGAGGCTTCATCGCCGCATTCTTCCCCACCAGCGTCATCAAAGGATTATTGGCTGCGATCGGCGTGATCATCATCTTAAAGCAAATTCCACATCTTGTCGGACATGATCCAGATCCGGAAGGGGAAATGGCCTTCTTTCAGCCTGACCTGGAAACGACTTTTTCCGAGCTCCTCAGCACGTTCGGCGATTTTCAACCGGGCTCCGCCATCATCGGGGTTATCTCTATTGCTCTGCTCGTCCTTTGGGACAATTGGAAGCCATTAAAAACGTCTCTCTTTCCTGCTCCCGTAGCGGTGGTGCTGTTTGGTATTGGGATGGGGTTATGGTTCGAGCAACTCGGCGATTTTTGGCTCATCAAGCCAAGCCATCTTGTTCAGGTTCCGGTCGCTGACGGCTTGGCGGATTTCTTTCAGCTCCTGCCACGACCAGACTTCTCACAGTGGGCAAACCCGGCGCTCTATACCGCCGGTCTCACCCTCGCCATCGTGGCTTCGCTGGAGACCTTGCTGAACCTCAACGCTGCTGATCGGCTCGACCCGCAGCAACGCACCTCGCCTCCGAGTCAAGAGCTGCTGGCGCAAGGCATCGGGAACGTCGCTTGTGGGCTCGTCGGAGGACTCCCGGTCACGTCGGTGATCATCCGTACCTCCGTGAACGTCAACGCGGGCGGTAAGACGAAGATGGCCACGATCATTCACGGTACACTGCTGTTGGTGAGTGTGCCGCTCATTCCGGCATGGTTGAACACCATCCCATTGTCCTGCCTTGCGGCAATCCTGTTGATGACCGGTAGCAAGTTGGCCAGCCCAACGTTGATCAAACAAATGTGGAACGAAGGCCGCTACCAATTTATCCCATTTGCGGCGACGGTCACGGCTATCGTGTTTACCGACCTCCTGATCGGTATCATCATTGGACTTGTCGTGGCCGCTGGCTTCATCCTCAACAGCAGTATGCGACGTCCAGTGCATCGGTTTGTCGAAAAGCATTTGGGGGGTGATGTGTTACACATCGAATTGGCCAACCAAGTGAGCTTCTTGAATCGTGCCGCTCTGTCCGAAGCACTGGCCGAAGTGCCACGCGAGGGACACGTCCTCCTTGACGCACGGAACACGGACTACATCGATCCAGACGTGCTGGACTTGATTCGAGACTTCAAGGAACAAGCAGGGCCGGCCCGCGGTGTCGAGGTCAGTCTTGTCGGGTTTCGGAGTGAGTACAACTTTGAAGACCAGATCCAGTACGTCGATTACTCGACGCGGGAGCTTCAAGATGCCATCACTCCGCAACAGGTGTTGCAGATTCTCAAGGACGGGCACGAACGATTTCGCAGTGGGCGGCGCCTGACGCGGGACTTCAACCGACAGGTTCGTGTGACGGCGGAGGCACAACATCCGTTGGCCGTCGTTCTCAGCTGTATTGATTCCCCAACGCCCGCCGAGCGGGTATTCGACCTGGGTATGGGCGACATCTTCAGTGTACGGATCGCCGGCAATATATCGGGTCGGAAGGTTATTGCCAGCGCGGAATACGGATGTGCCGTGGCCGGAGCGAAGCTCATTCTTGTTATGGGACACACGCGATGCGGCGCTGTCGGTGCCGCCGTCGAGCTTCTCGGATCACCCCAAACGGCCGCTGAAGCAACAAGCGGCGAACACTTCCATTACATCATCAATGACCTCCAGCAATCAGCTGACCAAGCGACCTGTCGAGCGTTGCATGAACGATCTGCCGAGAAGATACGAGAGTTAGTCGATGTCGTGGCACGTCGGAACGTTGTGCGAGTCGTTGAACAGCTGCACAAGCAAAGTAAAACCCTTGCCGGTCTGGTCAAACAAGGACGTCTCGAGATCGTGGGGGCCATGTACGATGTCGCGACCGGGAACATCGAGTTGGTACCAGACGCCGTGCAGGCGCATGAGGAGATGAGACAGCCGATAGAGCCGGGCATCCATGGGGGGAATGATGTTTCTCGGGACACGAATGGACGATCATAATGAGGCTTGATCATGGAAAAACTCGTCAAAGGATTTTTGAAGTTTCGCAGCGAAGTGTTTGGAAATAAGAAAGCATTGTTCACACGGCTATCCCAGAGTCAGGCTCCACGTGCCCTCTTCATTACCTGCTCAGACTCACGGGTCGATCCCACGCTCCTCACACAGACCGATCCGGGCGAGCTGTTTATTTTGCGAAATGCCGGGAATATCGTACCGCCCTACGGTTCGATGCAGGGGGGCACTACAGCGACGATAGAGTATGCGATGGCGGTCTTGCAGGTGCCGCACATCATCGTCTGTGGCCATACCGATTGCGGCGTCATGAAAGCCCTTTTGAATCCCGAGGAGGTCCAAAACTTGCCGGCCGTCAAAGAATGGGTGGGACAGGTTGAAACAACCAGACGGTTGATGCGCGAGCTTTACGCCGACATCAAAGGCAAGGATCGTCTCATCAAAACCATTCAGGAAAATGTCCGTGTTCAGCTTGAGCATCTGCGCACACATCCGTCCGTGGCTCTTCAACTGCGTAAGGGCAAAGTGGATCTCCACGGCTGGGTCTATTCCATTTCAACAGGGGATGTATGGGTCTACGACTTCACTTCGCAGGAGTTTGTCTCACTCTATGAACAGGCTGCGCCTCGTTTGATATACGGGGATAAGCCCTGATAGACCCAACTTGGAGGGGGCGGTTCAATGAGTAGACGAATTGGCCCTCATCGAATCACTTGAATTTGTCGCCAACGTTCCGACTGGTATCGCCAGAGCAACAACGCCATCCGCACCGTCCAATCGGCGATCATGGCTGCCCAAATGTAGAAGATAGACTGGCGTGCCCAGAAAGCGGCCACCAGTGCCAAAGGCACGCGAACACCCCACATGCCGATCATGGTTGCGCCCATGATGAAACGGGTATCGCCCGCGCCGCGGAGTGATCCGGCCAAGACCATAGTGAGCGCCAACGGGATCTGCAATAACGCGACGATCTTTAAGAAAGTGGTTCCCAACTCAATGACGGCTTCATCTATGGTGAACGCACGAAGCAACGCATAGGGAAAAAAGAAAAAGACGATGCCCATGCAGGCCATCAAAACAATAGCTATCCGATTGGCTTCCCAGTTTTCCAGTTTTGCCCTCGCGTACTTTCCGGCTCCGATGCTTTGCCCCACCATGGTGGCGGCGGCGATGGCGAGTCCGTAACCGGGCAAGAACGAGAACGATTCAATCGACAAGCCGACTTGATGGGCGGCGTAGGCCACGGTGCCGTAGAGTAGGACCAGCTTGGTGTAGACAAAGATGCCCGCCTGTTGGATGATCCTTTCTCCGGAGACCGATGCTCCGACTTCCCAGATCGATCGGATAAGGTCCAGGCGCAGCGTGGACGACTCCTGCAAGATAGGACGACAACGGAGCAACAGATAGACGGTGCCTGTTGCCTCGGCGAGGCCGACGGCGATGGCTGCTCCCTTGAGACCCAAGTGGGGAGCGCCCCATCTCCCGTAGATGAGGGGGTAGGCAAGAAGCACATGGAGGACGTTGACGCCGATCATGGCATACATGGGAGTTCTCGTGTCGCCTGTGCCTTGCAAAATCGACGACAACACTTGGATGAGTACGGTACAAGGCATCACGAAGAAAATAAGTGTCGAATAGGGCAGGGCCAGTTCGATGACAGGTGGTTCCGCCCCCAATTCCTGCATCACAAAACGATTGCCGGCGATTCCAAGGCCCATCAACACGAGCGACACGCCGATTGAAAGCCATAGGAAATGCCGTGCGGCTTCTCCAGCGTCATGTCGACGTCTCGCGCCCCACAGCTGGGCGACGACGACATTCGTGCCGACGGACAGGCCGGAGACCAATGTGGTCGCGATGAAGGCCAAAAGCTGTCCTAATCCGACCGCGGCTATCGAGGTTGCACCCAAACCGCCGACTAAAAATACTGCTACAATGCCTTCGGCTCGTTGGAGGAAACTGCTGACGGTGACAGGGAAAGCCAGGACCATCACGGATCGTCTGATCTGAGCGATACCTTTGGCCATAGAGCGCTATCCTAACAGAGTCGTCATCACACCTTGTAAGAATGATTGATCGCCCACTAGACGGCATGACGATAGTCGATTCTCACAACGGATCATCTGGCATATCTGCACCACCTCGCTTGTCGAAATCCCGATACCTCGCTGGTCTGCAATGTCACAAACGGCTCTATCTGGACGTGCATCAGCCGGCGTTGGCGACGCCGCCTGATGCCTCGACACAGGCGATTTTGGATATGGGAAGGGAGGTCGGTATCCTGGCGCAGCAACGCTTTGGCGGTGGCGTACTGGTCAAATCGGGATTCCGCCAGCGAGAGGCTGCGATCTCAGAGACCGCAGCCTTGCTTCAGGATCCTTCCATCCCAGCCATCTTCGAAGGGGCGTTCGAACATGACGGAGTCCTCGTGCGGGTCGATATTCTAGAGCGAGTGCAGAACGGTGAGGGACTGTCGTCGTCCTGGCGTTTGATTGAGGTGAAGTCATCGACAAGAGTGAAAGATATCCACCTAGATGACCTATCCCTTCAATGCCACGTCGTAGAAGGTGCCGGACTGAGACTCTCGGCGACCTGTCTCCTGCACATCGATACGGGCTATCTCTACCAAGGTGGAGAGGTTGATCTACGGGCGCTCTTCTCGATTGAAGACGTATCGGAAGCCGTGACAAGTCGACGAGGCCGGGTGCCGGAACGGTTGGCAGCCATGAAAGCAATGGTGCTGAATCCTGAACCACCGGATATCGAGCCCGGTCCGCATTGCCATAGTCCGTATGAATGTCCGTTCTGGTCTCATTGCACACAGGAGAAACCCTCTCGTTGGATTTATCACCTGCCAGGGGAAAAAGAGATCGTCCGCCAACTCGTGGAACAGGGTGTCATGACGATCGATGACATTCCGGACGGAACAAAATTGTCGGATGTGCAACGAAGGGTCAAAAACAATGTCGAATGGATCTCGCCGAAACTGGACCAGATCCTTCGCTCAGTGAGGTACCCTGTCCATCACCTGGATGTCGAGACCATTATGCTGCCAAGGCCGCGATTTCCTTCTACCAGGCCGTATCAGGCTATTCCTGTTCAATGGTCCAATCACATTGAACTGGAATCCGGCGAAGTCTCGCACCAGGAATTTCTCCATCACGAAGCGTCGGAACCGCGCAAGCGTTGGGCCGAGGCGCTAATCGACTCGCTTGGTGAGGAAGGCAGCATCGTTGTCTATTCGGCGTATGAGGAAGCTCTGTTACGTCAACTGGCGGAGACCTTGCCTGAGTTCAAGTCGGTGTTCAACGCGATTCTGAAGCGACTCTGGGACCTGCTCCCAGTCATCAAAAACCACTATTATCATCCAGCCTTCAAGGGATCCTACTCGATTAAATCTGTGCTGCCCGCTGTTGTGCCGTCGCTTGGGTACGGCGATCTTACGATTAAAGAGGGAGGACAGGCCGCCGCAGAATACTACCGGATGGTCTTTCTCGAAAGCGATTGGGTGGAACGGGATTCGATACGGGAAGCGCTGCTACGCTATTGTGAGAGAGACACGCTGGCGTTGGTGGAATTGCGGAGGGCATTAAGCGAGAAGGCTGAGCGCCATGTCTGAGTAGAGGGTGATGAGTGCTGGCTCGCATTCGCCTGTGCTCACGCTCCTACTGAGGGGGCCAAGCCCACTCGTATACTCTCCACGCGGAGGACTTTCCCCCGCGAACCCTCTGGTTCGAATCCCACCCTCTCTCTGTCACCCTTAAGGCGATGGGTTGTTGGGTCGGTTAGGTAAATTGAAGAGAGACGGCTGTTGGTATGGCGGAGAGGGTGGGATTCGAACCCACGGTCGAGTTACCCCGACAGCAGTTTTCGAGACTGCCCGATTCGGCCGCTCTCGCACCTCTCCGCTCTAACAGATCGTCGGTGTGTTGAATGTCCTAGCAGGTGAGGGTACCGTGCTCGACGTTTGCCGAGCTTACCGTGGCCTATGGGGTTTTGCAATGGCCCGTATTGAGTCATCTAAAATCTTACCGGACGACAGATCGTTGCGTGAGTTGGAAATCTTTCCCTCCAACCCTGCATGGGGCAGGGCCGCGAGACCGCGACGAACTACCATGAATAATGTGGCTTAACACTTCTCGGGAGCACGCGGCCCAACTATCCGAACAAATCCATCTGCGCCGGCTGGGGGGATTCAATATTCAGGACTGGTGCGGCTGGGGTAGGGGCTGCGCTGGTTGGCTCAACCGGTTTGGAGTGGAGGTCGAGAAATTCTTTCAGCTTCTTAAAATCTTCCTTCAATGCGGGGAGAAGATTGCCTTGGTGCAAAGCTGCGGCTGGATGCAGCAGGGGGAAGATGACGAAATCCTTCATGTAGAAGGCTTGTGTCTTCACCTTAGTGATGCCGACTTTGCGTTCCAACAACGTCTGAGTGGCCCAATTTCCTAAGGTACAGACGAGCTTCGGGCGGATCAGCTGAATCTGCTGCATGAGGAAGGGTTTGCAGGTTTCCACTTCGTCTTGTTCTGGGTCGCGATTGTTCGGCGGGCGGCACTTGATGACGTTTGCAATGTAGATTTGGTCGCGTGAGAGACCTGCCGAAGCCAGGAGGTCGTTCAAGAGTTTGCCGGCTGCCCCGACGAACGGCTCACCCTTCTGATCTTCATTGAAACCTGGCGCTTCCCCAACAAACATGATACTGGCATGGGGATTGCCGACGCCGAAGACGACTTGGCTGCGTCCCAGCTTGGCCAGCTTGCAACGGTTACAGTTGACGAGGGATTGGGCGAGGTTTTGAAGAGGAGTGAGCGTCATGGGTCGTAAAGACCAAGAAATCGGTGGACGCTATCTTAAAAACGGACAGTGGGGATGTCAATCGAGATCATGAGGTCAACAAGCGAGGAGTGGCAGCGATGAAGCTCAAGAAAATAGTAAGCATGCTGTTGACAATATTTCCGGGGCTGGTAGCAGCAGGGTCGGTGGAACTGGCGGCGTTTATGGATAAACCCTTCTGTGAAAAAGTGGTGGCGCTGTTCGGAACCCATCTGGAACTGAAGGCTGAGCTCTCGAAGACAGTGCAGTGGGAGCCGGTTCAGTTAAAAGGGCAAGGACCACCAGCACGACGCTGTTCAAGCTTCGACAAGACGAGAATGGATCTCGACAATGATGGACAAGAAAATCTGGTGGTGAAGGCGACCTTCTGTCCGAAAGGTGGACCAAGCGACAGCCTCTATGTGTTTCCCGTCGACAGCCCTGTGCTTGAACAGGCAAACTGGCAGGACCTAAGTCCGCTCCTAGCCACCTCCCATAAGTTTGAACGAACCGGCGGAACCTATCCGCTGACCGCGCTCCGGATTAACCAGGCTTCAGTCTCTCCAACACTGAAAACATCCTTTTCACTTGCCCCCTTCATGTTTGATGGTCAAGCTTATATAAGCCTGACGGATACCGGGCGTGAGTGGATGGTCATCGCGAAGTATCGAGGCCACGAGCGGTTTGAGGATCTTTGCTACCTGCACGCCAGTAGATTTTAGCTACTCCACTCGATACCCTTTGGACGCAAGACAGGTGTCCCGCATAGCGTTGATGGTCGAGAGGCCATGCAGGGCATGCGCATGATCGGTGGGATTCTGGGGGACGGAACCGAAGGGAAAGGGTGAGTTGTGGCTGTAGAATTGCTGTTCGTTCGCTAATCTCGCCTTGTACTCGCATTCCATATAGTCTCGCTCTACATCATACCGGCTGAAGCCGGCCGGATGGCCACCACGCTCATAGGGACTGTTGGCGCAACTCCAGACGATCAGCGGAAGCGTAAGCATGAGGATTTTGGTCCACGCAGGCATTAGATACTCGTACCATCGAGGCATTCTCGCGTCAAGCAGTGTGGCCGGCGACGAGTTCCGCACAGCGACGGGCGCTGACAAGAGTACTCTCCAGATTGGCAGGCCATCCGGTGTCGGTCCAGGCTCCCGTCACGAACAAATTTTGGATGGGACTCTGTTGAAGCGGCCGCAGCCGTGCGGCACCCGGTCCAAGCAGTAGGGCTGCGTGATTCTCCCGAAGGACTGATCGGACGATCACGGCTTCTCTGGACGTTCCGGAGAACAATTCGCATATCTCAGCCTGCGCTGCATCGACCAACTGATCGTTGTTGAGCTCGGTGAGTGGGTATCCGACGGCAGACAGCCGATAGACGATCTCGCCGGAATCGAGTGATGTGCTAGTGAGCTGGTGGAACGGTCGGCCCGGGAGGAGGAGCAAACGAGGTCGTGGCTTTGTAGTCGGGCAGGTCAATTGGACAACGATCTCGCTCAAACTTTTAATCTCTGTGATCTGTGCGAAATAGGCGTAGCGCGTCAGCAGCCGTTCCGGCAGCAACTTCAATAGATCCTGGTAAGACAGTGCCATGATATACTGACCGGCCTGAAGCCTGGTGTCGTCGCGAAGCCTGACTTCGTTTACGCCGGACTGTTCAATGCGAAGGGTCGGTCGATGGGTCAGGGGGACAATCTGCACATCCCCTTGTTGGAGCGCCTGTTTGATGGGCGCGATGAACCGGTGGCCGATGGAGCCGGCCAGGTTTGTGAGCCTCGCGTCGGACGCGTCACGGAGAAAGACGGTTGAAAGCAGATAGACGAAAGTTGCCGCAGAGAGGCGTACCAGTGCATTGCCGGTCAACCATTGAGCGAGCGGATCCCAAATCCGTTCTCGTGCTTCGGAACTTTGCCCGGTCGCCGTCAGCCATTCATCAGCAGTCCGGTTTTCTAAATCGGCCGGAAGGGTTTGGGCCTGTTCCCAAATTTGCTCGACGTGGGAGAAGAGTCTCCACCGATCCTGCCAGGAAAGACCGTGGAAGCTGAAGAGGCTCATCATCCACTGAAAGGCTCCGGGAAGGCGGGCCGACTGATAGGGGGCGATTCGCCCATCAGGCAGCCGGAATTCCAATGGAATCGTGTGGTCGGCTTTCGAAGATCTTTCCCGACCGAGTGCGCGAAGGAGCCGGTTGGTCTCCTCGTGGCATCCTAGAACGATGGGGATGGGTTGTGATGCATCACTCCGGAATCCATCGAGCCAATCCGGATGATCGAGCAGAGTGATGTGGTAGCCCCGTTGATAAAGATGGTATGCCGTTGTCAGACCGGCGAGTCCGGCTCCGAGAATGAGGACGGAATGTGGTGACGGGGCGGTCACGAGAATCGGGAGCGGAGCCAGATGCGTAAGGCAATCACGACCCGTTGGGTGGTCGAAAGGGTGATACGTGGTCCGAACACCTGATAGTTCGACCGTTCGATCCGTTCCAAGATCCGACTGTAGATGCCACGCATGATCTCCGCCACGGTCAGCGCACGACGTTCTTGAGGCGGCAGTTCCTTGAGGGCCGCATCGGCCCGTTTATAATAATGGTGCGCTCGTGACGCCTCATATTCCATCAACGCTCGAAATTCAGCCGAATAACTCCGATTGAGCAGGGCCTTCTCGGGATAGTTCCATTTCTGTAAATCATCCAACGGCAGATAGATTCGGCGTTCTGCGGCATCCGTCCCCACATCGCGAAGGATATTCGTCAATTGGAAGGCCATGCCGAGGGCCACTGCATAGTCCTGCGCACGCGCCGAGGTGACGCCGAACACGTGCAGACAAATGAGCCCCACGACGGAGGCGACGCGATAACAATAGAGCGACAGCTCGTCGAACGTGACATACCGATTGTTGAACAGATCCATTTCGACGCCTTTGATCAATTCATCAAAGTACGCTTTCGGGATGCCCAAGGTCTTCACATGGTGGGCGAGACTCACCATGATAGGAGTCGTAGGGGTGCCGGAATACACCGCGTCAAGCTCCTCGCGCCAATGTTTCAGTTCATCTTTCGGGTTGCTCCCCGCGACCGGTTCGTCGACGGCACTGTCGACGGCCTTGCAGAAGGCATAGACCGTGTACATGGCATCGCGTTTGGCTTTAGGAAGGAACAGGAACGAATAATAAAAGTTGCTGCCGCTTTTCTTCGTATAGGCCGTGCAATAGGCTTGAGCTTCTGAGATCGTCATGACGAGCAGCCTGCGGTGAGTGTCGTGGCCTCAAGTTTGATCGCTTTTGCCGGGTCGAGAGGATGATCAGGGATGCGGTGTAGAATGGCCGCGAGCAACTCCACACCGTCCACCAGTCGAGGACCGGGGCGGCTAAAGTAAGATGCCGCATCGACGACGTAGAAATCCGGTCCCTGTCCGCAAACCCGCCGCCATGCGTTCTCGGTGTGTCCGGCGTGCCTGATCTCTTTGATGGTGCGCTCGACGGAGTAACCGCAGGGCAGTATTAGGATGACATCGGGATGAGCGGCTTCCACGGCATGCCATGTCGTTTCATACGATGGAGCATCCGGAGATCCAAGGACATCGCGGCCACTGGCTAACTCAACCATTTCTGGAACCCAGTGGCCGGCGACATAGAGAGGATCCAGCCATTCAAGGCAAACCACGCGCGGGCGCGAGGATGTCCTGCCGGTTTCTGTGCGCACGTGATCTATTCGGTGACGGAGCTCCTGTGCGAGTGCCTGCCCCTTCGCGAGTACGCCTGTCGCTTCGGAGATGCGCTCGATATCCTGAATCATGTCGTCCAGCGTGGTTGGGCTGAGTGTGAGCACGTCGGGGCGATGTTCAAGTGACTCGATCGCGTGTGTGAGTTGGTCCGGCGTGACCGAGCAGACATGACACAGGTCCTGCGTCAGAACAAGATCCGGACGGGCTCGGCGAAAGGCGTCCTCATTGAGCCGGTAGAGCCGTTGTCCCGCCGCGACCAGTTCTTTGACCTGCCGGTCGATTTCTCCACCGGAGCCTCCGTCCTTGCCGACCAGGGGTTCGATCATGACTGGAACATGCCGTACCGATGCGGGAAAGTCGCATTCGTGGCTGATGCCAACCAGTCGGTCGGTCAAACCGAGAGCGGCGATTACCTCTGTTGCCCCGGGGAGGAGTGAACAGATTCTCATTATTGTATCCAGCTTATGTCGGCCATAAGCGGGCACGCACCTCCTCGAGGCGCGTTTCGGTCAAGCTATGACTGATGGCATCGGCCTCGTGGAGGTCTTGTACAGTGTGCGTGTTGGCTACTGCCAAGACCTTCATTCCCGCTGCTCGTGCGGCCCGAATGCCTGGGCAGGAATCCTCGATAGCCAAGCAGGAGTCCGGCGGAATCGGAGCAGCGGAAAGCCGACGGTTCAATCCGGCCAGGGCCTGCAGGAACGGTTCCGGATTCGGTTTTCCATTGGTCACATCCTCAGCGCTGGTAATGTGACCGAACGCTTTTCGGATTCCGATTTGCTCTAACACCAATTCGATCTCCGCTCGCAAAGCACCCGAAGCGATTGCAATGGGATAAGTGGCCGCGGCATCTTCCACAAATTCTCTGACGCCCCGGAAAACCACGAGGTGATCCTTAATCGCGGTCAAATAAGCGGCGGCCTTTTTCGCCATCAACTCTTCGACCAGCGAGGGAGAGACGGGGCGGCGATTGGTTCGGAGCGCCTCCAGAATACATCCGCGATCGTCGAAGCCAAGATAGTCGGCGTAATAGTCTTGTTCGGTCAACATGATGTCGACATCTGCCAGTGTCCGGCGCAGGCTTTCAAAGTGGAGCGGCTCGGTGTCAGCGATGACACCGTCGAAGTCGAAGATTACAGCACGCATGGATTCCTAAGACTCGCGATGGTTCACCCATACTGACGGAGGTACGATTGGGCGGCATTATAGCACAGCGGGCGGCGAATCTATCGCCGCCCGCTGTGAGAATGAGTGTGGTGCAAACAGGCGATCAGGGTTTCAGTTTAAGTTGCTTTTCAGCCAGCCAACCTTTTGTGCCGAAGTCGCTGCGGACGGCATAGACCCATCCGTCAGCCTGCAGGTCGCCGTCGAGAATCGTGAGCGCGGTCCCCTGTGGAATGGCCGGTCCCGGTTTTGTTCCTTCGGCATCCTGAGACAGGACCACTTTTGCTCCAGGATTCGTCGGATCCGCAAGTACGCTGACTCGCTGCCCTTCGCTGAACAGCGGAGTCGGTGAAGCGGTGACGGGTGCCGGAGCTGGTGACGGCGACGCTTGTATGGGAGCTGCGGCCGTCGGCGTCGGTTGAGTAGATGGAGGTGCAGGAACGGGAGCTGTCGTCGGTGCTGCAACTTCTGGTGTCTCGACTGGTGCCGTAGATGACGGAATCGAAGTTGAAGTAGTGGCTTGAGGGACTGGGACAGGTGGCGCCGGCTTCGGTGGCACCGGTTTTCGGGCGACAGGCGGTTGTGGTTGCGGAGCCGGTGAATCGCCGAGCAACGGCCCGATATAGTCCATGATCATCTCAGGCTCCATCGCAACATAGGCGCCGCCGCCGATCACTACCAGGACAAGTACCCATAGAAGAGAACGCCCACCCGATTTCTTGGGCGGCTTCATGGGCGAAGGTGATCGAATCGTGGTGGTCTGTTCCAGCTCCTCTTCCGTGAATTCCAGATCCGGTTCCGGCTGACGAGCGAAAAACAGGCTCCAATTCAGAGGACTGCCGACGAACGACGGGCCCCCAGCAATAGCAAACATCGAGCACCTCCCTCTAGCGGACAGCATCGCAGAATCTGAAAAGGTACTTATCACCAAGGCCGGAGACTGTCAATTTTGTAGGCGTTTTCGACAGGGTTTCTTCGGAGCATGGGCGCTCAACAGGATTGAACATAGGAGCAGGACAACACTTGATGCTCTCGACTGCCGGAGCGATAGACGGTCAACCCCTTACAGCCGAGCTCATAGGCGAGTAAGAAAGCAGACGCGACGTCTTTGGTCGTGGCGGTGTGAGGGACGTTGATCGTTTTCGAAACCCCGCTGTCGCTGTGCCGCTGAAAGACCGCTTGCATCCGGACATGCTGTTCGGGGGTAATGTCGTGGGCGGTGAGAAACAGTCGGCGAAGATCCTGTGGGACCAGTGAGAGATGCTGAATCGATTCATGACGGCCGACCTCTCGGCGTAACCTTGCAAGTGGAAGGCCCCTGGCTTTGGCGCGTTTGAGGAACTCCGGATGCAGCCGTTCGAGCCGGACCTCTTCCATGATTGTGTGAACAATGCTGATTCCATACAACGGCTCGATCCCTGCAGAGCAGTCGGCCAGAATGCTGATGGTGCCGGTGGGCGCGATCGTCGTGACGGTGGCATTGCGCCGTCGAAGACCGGCATCTTCGAGACGGCTTCCTTTATACGCAGGGAAGAGCCCTCGCTCCTCTGCGAGTTGATGAGAGGCTCTGTGGGCATGCGATCGAATGAATCCCATTAACTGATCGGCGATCTGAAGCGCTTCGTCGGTGTCATAGGGAACGCCGAGCTGAATCAGCAGATCGGCGAAACCCATAATGCCGAGACCGATCTTCCTGGTCTGTTTGGTATGGGTCTCGATCGCCGTCAAAGGGAAGCGGGTTCGATCGAGCACATTATCGAGAAATCGAACTGTCAGCGGAATGATGGCTGCGAGTGGCTCATAGTCGATGGACACATTGCCGCGGCGCGACGTGAGAAATCGAGCGACGTTGATCGAGCCGAGCGTACAGGATTCATACGCAAGCAGCGGTTGCTCGCCGCACGGATTGGTCGCCTCGATCGGACCAAGCTGCGGCGTAGGGTTCGCTTTGTTGATGGTGTCGAGGAAGAGGACGCCTGGTTCCCCGGATTGCCATGCGGCCTCCACGAGTCGGTCGAAAACCATCGTGGCAGGAAGACGTCGAACCGGCTTTGCGGTCCGTGGGTTGATGAGGGGATACGACCGGTTTCGTTTGACTGCCTGCATGAAACCGTCGGTGAGACCGACGGAGAGATTGAAGTTCGTCATTTCGGCGGGTTGCTGCTTCAACGCGATGAAATCCAAGATGTCGGGATGGTCGACCCTCAAAATGCCCATGTTGGCGCCCCGTCTGGTGCCTCCTTGCTTGATGACATCCGTGGACAGATTGAATACGCGCATGAACGAAATGGGGCCTGACGCAAGTCCGCTTGTGGTTGCGACACGGTCGCCGTGAGGTCGGATGTGGCTAAAAGAAAATCCGGTTCCCCCTCCCGACTGATGGATCAGTGCTTGATGCTTGACCGCATCGAAGATCGATTCCAGCGAATCGTCGACCGGCAACACGAAGCAGGCTGAGAGCTGTTGAAGAGGCCGGCCGGCGTTCATCAAGGTCGGCGAATTCGGGAGGAAGGTCAACGAGGCCATCACCTCATAGAATTGACGGGCGAGCTTGCGTCGCCGCGCAAGAGGTTCAGCCGATGCAATGTCATGTGCCACGCGGTGGAACATATCGGCTGGTGATTCAACGGTGACCCCCCGCTCGTTCTTCGCCAAGTAGCGTTGGCGTAAGACCGTGAGGGCGTTCGGCGACAATTTGTGTGGTCGGAATGGCGTGAGCATATCGGAAATTGATATCTTATAGTCTCTTTGCCGGAGAAGGAATATGCAAGAGAAGGAATGTGTTCGACCTCTTGCATGTCTGTCGCAGCGGCAGGCAGAATGCTGCGTCACCGATCATGAAATCACACCGCGAAGAATTCTGGTTTGAGACAAAGACCAGGCGGGCCTACATCAATATCACGCCCCACGTCGAAGCAGTGGTCAAAAAGAGCGGGATACAGGAAGGCCTCGTCCTGGTAAACGCGATGCACATCACGGCCAGTGTCTACATCAATGACGATGAGTCCGGTTTGTTGCAGGACTACGATGATTTCTTGGAACGGCTCGCTCCTCAGGGGGCGGTGTACCGGCATAACGATACAGGGGAAGATAATGGAGATGCCCATCTGAAGCGACAAGTGATGGGGCGAGAAGTCGTCGTGGCGATCACAGGCGGGAAACTCGACTTCGGCCCGTGGGAGCAAATTTTCTATGGCGAGTTCGACGGACGTCGTCGTAAGCGAGTTCTTGTGAAGATTATCGGTGAGTGATAGGGATGTGTGTAGATCATGTGCATGGCGAGCGACGAGTAATCGTCTAGATCCTTGCATGCGTAAACAAAGTTTGGCAACATGCTCGGCGGGTAATCGAGTCATGAACGATGGCTCGCGTAGCAGGGAGCCTCGATGTTAGGCTGGTCTCGTCCTGATCCTCTCACACGGGATCTCATTCATCTCATCAATGCTCGTCGCCACGATCATGGCGACACCGATGATGCGATCGACACCTTGCAGGCGTTTCTTGAGCAAGGGCGAGAGCACGATTTGCTGACCGTGCTTGCAGCGCTCGACGAAGAAATGGCCGAATGGCTGTTCGATCTGGTCGCCGAGGCGAGCTGTACGCTGCTGTTGGACGGACCGAACGACGAAAAGCCGACGTATGCCACGATGGCGGCCTTGGAGCTTCCCCTGCAGGCGAACTTAACCGCTCCGCTCAAGCTGAAGATCGATCCCATCGCCACGGCCGATCTCCTGCACACGTACCTCCAGCTCCCGGCTGGAACGGTGGTTCGTGTCGAATCGCGCCTCCTGACCGACGCCACCTTGGAAATGTTGAACCTTCATTTGTTCCATGACCACCTCGTGACGGTTGCCGATTCCAGACGAGCCCAATCCGTGGCGGCACGGTTACTTCCTCCGGTCGAAAATACCGCGTTCCTTTTGTTTGAGCTGATCGGGGCCCCGGACCCTGGTTTGCCTGATGCGTGGGAAGATCGTCAACGGCGTGAAATTCTCGAAGGACTGGTGAAGCAATGTCCTGAGCTGGCATGTGCACCCGACACGATCGAAGCACCGGTGTACGCCGCGTATGCCATGTTCGACGCGCAGAATGCGGTACGGCTCCATCACCTCGCCGATGAGACCGCCGCTGTGTGGAGGGAACTGGATCCGTTAGTCAGGTCCCGCACCATCGTGCATCTCCATACACAATGTGGAAATGGAGTCTACATGCCCGTATGGACCGACTTGTTCGATCCGGAGCTTCCGGACGAACACGGTCCTGTCTGGACCTCTCCCGATGTCTGGGTGTTTACCGCCGATCTGCCGATCGAATGGCCGGGTGAGATGTTGACCAATCGGCTATTGGCGGAAGGCTGTACCAGGTTCGAAAATCACATCGTCGAAACTCCGGATAATTAGTTTCATACCTGCGCATCTTGACGGTTGTTCGGTACCGCCCACCTTCATCTCCGTCACGGACAAACCTCTGCGCAAAACGCCTGTTTCAGTGAATTTTCAACAGGTTTATTTTATCCTCATCTTGATGAAGACGACCAACGCCACGGAACGATCCGGGAAGACCACAACGAGTCTTGTCACAGTGGGGGGGCTGATCTTGGTCTGGACAATCGTCTGGTCCAATCTGCCGTCGAAGGAAGAGCTCTTGTCGGCTCAATCAGCATCATCAACCGTCGAAATGCCGCGCCCATCCGAGCTCGACCTGACGATCCCAGGCCTGTCCAGTCGATCTGTCGAGAGCTCGGCAGGAATGAGAGAAACGTCATCCGTCACGACGATGGATGGATTGTCTGTCCCGCAGGACAGGCGTAGCAGGCAAATCGCGGAAGTGAAGTGTGAGGCAGAGGTTCAACAATATTGTCCGGATTCACTCGAGGGAGAAGATCGACGTCGTTGTGTCATGCAGCGCTTCAAGCGATTGGATGCGCCCTGTCAACAGATCCTCAGACAGCGGCTGGTGCGCTGGAAAGAAGCCGACGGCTATAAGTCGGCATGCGCCGATGATGTGAAGCGGGTCTGTCTGACGGTGCAGCCCGGTGATGGCCGTATCCTGCAATGTTTGCAGGAACACGAACAGGATCTCTCAGAAGCTTGCTACCAAAGCTTGCCCAAAGGTCGCCTCCATCTGCGAAACTGAAAAGTCGCACATCGGGTATGTTCGTCGAACAGCGTTGTTTGTGAGCCGCACGCGGTTCCTAGACAGTAATCGGGAAGTAATCGATACTCTCGTAGAGAACGAGAAGGGGAGTGCCACGGCTTTGTACCTATGCGGCCAACTCTTCGAGGCAGGAGCGGAGTTCCATGGCAAACTCGCCGGCGCGCCGATAGCGGTGAACCGGGTCCTTGTGCAATGCTCGATCCAGAACTTGCTTTAGAGCGGGAGGGAGATCCGGCCTGATGGCTTTCACGCTGGGATGCGGCGTATGAGCGATGGCGAACAGCAGTGCTGAGACATTGTCTGCGGTAAAGGGGGGGCGACCGGTCAGGAGTTCGAACATCACGACGGCGAGCGAAAAAATATCCGATCGTCCATCCACCTTCTTCCCGGCGATCTGTTCGGGGGACATGTACGTGGGAGTTCCCAGCACGATATTCGTCTGAGTTTTGGACGACGTCGCCATCTTGGCGATGCCGAAGTCCATGACCTTCACGACCTCATCGGTGGTCAGCATGATGTTCGCCGGTTTGATGTCGCGATGCACGACACCTTGCTGATGGGCATAGTCCATCGCTTCGGCGACAGTCGCCAGTATCGGGATCAGCTTTTCCAGCGGCAGGAGATTGGGCTTTCGTGACCGATCTTTGAGCGTGGTGCCCTGAAGCATCTCCATCGCGATGTAGCCGAGATCGTCTTCTTCTCCGGCATCGAAAATCGTGACGATATTGGGGTGAGACAGTCGTCCGGTAGATTCGGCCTCTTGAAAGAACCGAGCCTTCACTTCCTGTAGCTTATCGCGGTCGTCGATCTCGTCGAGGCGCATGGTTTTGATCGCCACGAATCGTTGGATCGTCGGATCTTTCCCAAGATACACCACCCCCATCGAGCCGCGTCCCAACTCCTTTAACACCTTGTACCGACCGAGTGTACTCGGTGGACCGTTCTGTGGGGTGAGAACGTGTGCAGCAGTTTCGGGTTCGTTGCTTTCCTGTTCCGGATCGATTTCGTCGGTACTGTCTGCACGCGGTCCAGGTTCTTGGCGTCGGGTCGAACGTGCAGGCGTCACGAAACAACGGTGAAGGGCATCGAGATGCAGGAGCCACGCAGCGGTGATCCAGAGGCCAATCAGCGTCAATGACACAGCATAAGTCAAGGTGTAGCGTGCAGGTCCTACATGGTCGAGGAGCAAGACCCCGGCAACTCGGAGGTTCTTATCCATCACGATCACCATGAACAAGGTCGTGACCGGAAGGACCAGTTGTCGCACAAACGAGAAACCCCGACCGTTATCCGGCATCTGTCGGAAGGCGCGGAGCGAAAGAATGCAAAGAGCGATCAGCCCCGTTCCTTCCACGACAAGGCGAATAGTTTGGGGGCCGGTCAGTCCGAACAGCGTGAGGGGAAACGACTGCGCAGCCGGCAGTGTCCCCAGTAAAGGACCGGCAAAAAGAGCCACGAGTGTGACGAAACAATATTGAAAGACCCAGCTTGACGCGTTGACCATGGATGACGCGATCTGAAGATACCCAGAGTCTAGCGGATACCGAAGAGGAGTCAACGGATTGGGAGAAATATGCGGAGGACATTGCGCTAGAGTCGACCGACGGCTTCCTTCATCTTGGGAAGCAGTGAAGTCGGAATATGCAGCGTGCCCTTTCCGATCCCGACTTCGATATCGGGTTTCGTCAGGCCGTGGAAGTCGCTTCCTCCGGTCACCAACAGACCAAGTTGGTGAGCCAGGCTGAGGTATTCTCGAGTCTGTCGAGCAGCATGGGTACTATAGTAGACTTCTACACCGTCGAGCCCGTCGGCTTTGAGTTGTCGAACGAGATCAACCAGCGATTGCTCTTCCACCTTGACCCACGTCGGGTGGGCCAGGACGGCGAGTCCGCGAGCGGCTTTGATCCAGCGAATGGCTTCGGCAGGGCTTGGGAGCTCCCGAGGAACGTAGGCCGGTTTGCCCTCGGCAAGAAAACGATCAAAGGCTTCTTTGGCGGAAGCGACGATGCGTTTGTCCATTAGGACACGGGCGATGTGTGGTCTGCCGATCGAATCGGTGCCGGCGAGTGTGCGGACCTCGTCGTACGTAATATCGATTCCAAGCATTTGGAGTCGCTCGATGATTCGTGGATTGCGGAGGTGACGACTGTCTCGCAAGATTTTCAGTCGATCATCCAGGGCGGAGTCCTGCCCATCAAGAAAGTATCCCAGAATGTGCAACTCGGAATTCCCGGCAAGTGAGCTGATTTCCACCCCGGGGATGACCTCGATTCCATACTGTTGTCCGGCCGTGACGGCTTCAGCGAGACCCGTCATGATGTCGTGATCGGTGATCGCCAAGGCCGCCACTCCCGCTCGGTGTGCCATGGTCACCACCTCGGTAGGCGTGCAACTCCCGTCAGAGTGGGTGGTATGCAGATGAAGGTCCAGGCGACTCATGTCGACGGTCCGGGAGTGACGGGGTTCTGCGCCGCAAGTTGTGCCGTGTAGACGGACTCCAGCCCGCTCGTCCCTTCGTGAAGTCCTTCGTCATAATGGAGAATGCGGAGGCCGGATGTAAGGCTCAAGAGCTCGCAGGGTGCAAGGCAAAACTCTCGGCGCTTCGGATGCCGGTGTTGGATATGGTTATCGACGGTAAAGGTTTCATACAGGAGCACCCCGCCGGGCTTCAGGGCATCGATGAGAGAGGGAAAGAGTGGCCGGTTCAGGTAAAAGAAGACGATGATGACATCATACGTTGCATGTCCAAGATTCAGCTCCTGCGGCGACTGCTGCTCCAGATCGAGTACTCGCGAACTGATGCCGGAGAGACGTCGTGCTCGGGCGCTGGCGGAAAGTTGCACGAGGGCCTGTTCATCGCGATCAACGGCTTCGACCTGGTAGCCCAATGAGGCGAGGAACAGCGCGTGACGCCCGCTGCCGGAGGCCACATCGAGCACCTTGCCTTTGGGAAGACGATGAAGCTGTTGGACGAGAAATTCGGCCGGTGGCGGATCTGTGCGGATGACGTGTTGTGTGAGCCTTGTGCGCTCAATGCAGATTCCGACGGAACGCGTCACCAGGGAGATCGGGGGATGCAGCTTCCGCAACCACAGCTTGGTGCGATTGATCGGGAATTCTTCGAAGAGGGCGGCGAGGAGTCGTTCCGCCAGCGTTTCCAGCAGCTGAGACTCCTGAACAGTTCCAATGTCGACGATCCGCTGCGCTACTTTCGCATAGTCGATTGTGTGAGCAAGATCATCGGACGACCCTGCGGTCTCCAGCCGACAGTCCAATTCCAAATCGACGGCGAGGGGTTGCGGGCGAGTACGTTCCTCAGGTGTCACGCCGCAGCGGCCGCGGAACTCCAATTGCTCGATGATAATATGGGTGCTCATTTTTGCATTGTCGAAGATCGCATTTCAGGCTGTCAAGCAAGGAAGAGCGAAGGATTCGGGGCGACGAGAGTGCCGTGATGGCTAGACGAAGTAACGGCTCGTATCGAATTTGTGCTCCGTATTGTCGACCAGCCGAATGATGCTATGGCGGTACTCGCCGACGTCGTCTTTCTCGGTAAGGTCCAATTCGGGACCGTGATTGATGGGAGTTCCCTGCGCATCGGAGATGACTTTAACGACCGGCCGCTCGCTCTCAGCTTTATCGGCGGCGGGTTTAAGCACGACGGCGAATTCATCGGAGTCGAGGATCACGAGGCTTCCAATCGGAATGATTCCCACGCAATTGACGAACAGTTTCAGCAAGGTCGCGTCGAAACTCGTTCCGGATTTCGTCAGCATCATATTCAGCACTTTCGAGGGCGACATCGGTTCCCGGCGGTAGACGCGGGAAGACGTCATGGCATCATAACAATCGGCGATCGTGAGAATACGCCCCGTCAAGGAGAGTTTCCACGGCGTTTTGAGTTTGGGATAGCCCGAATAGTCCAAGTTCATGTGGTGTTCAAAAGATGCCGCGGCCATGCGTGCCGGAAGGTTGGTGATGCCGCGTAACTGCGTGAGACTCAAGACTCCTTCCGTGGGGTGATTGCGCATCATGGTCCATTCGTCTTCCGTAAACTCTCCCGGTTTGTTCAAGACTTCAAGTGGAATAGTCGATTTGCCCATGTCGTGAAACAACGCGGCCAAGCCGAGATCGGCCAGCTCCACTTTCGGATACCCGGCCCTGTTGGCGAGCGCGATGGAGAGCAGCGAGACGTTGACGGAATGATTGTGGGTGTATTGATCGTGACAACGTAGCGTCGTGAGGCCCAGCATGATCGGCTCGTCTTGCATCATCAGATCGATGATGTTTTGAATGGCACGTTTCGCCTGCTTAAAGTTCAGAGCTTTGCCGTCACGGGACGACTGCGTCAAATTGCCGACCGCCTCGGCCGCTTTCGTGTACGCGGTTTTTGAGCGCGCCTTGTGCCGAACCTTCGAATTTCCATCCTCTGCACGACCTTCTTTCAAATTGAGGAGTCGAGGATCTTGAAGTTCGATGCCGGCCACGGTCAGGTTCGTCAATTCCCGCCGAAAGTCTTCGATCGACATCGTTGTCGAGTCGAGACTGACGAAGAGATGGGCGAACTCACGAAGGTCCCTAGAAGAAACCTTTGAGGAAAAGGTCAACCCGCCGATCTTCCACTTTTTCAAGGCGTCAAGGAGGCTGGAGACCACCAGCATTTGTTGCGCCGTCACTTTCAAATGGTTGTCGCCGATGAAGAGGAAATCGTCCTGCACCCACAACGTGACCGGTTGGTCGTGGGCGAGCGTTTCAATGAGGGTCAACATCGTTTCGACGGGTTTATCGAGAGCGGCATTGGCCCGGCCATGGATCTTCGACGTCTTAATCAGCGTGTTCAACTGCGTGATGAGCTGGAATCCCAGCATCACCAACTGTTGCTCAAGGATATCTCCAGCTTCCGATCCGTGGCCGATTTTCTGTGACAGCGATTTGTCATGTGTCAGGAGGGGCTGACTAGGGTTTTCGGTCGGTGGGTTGTGCAGGGACTTTGATTGGCGTTCCTTCACGATTACGCTTTCTCGTATGTTGTGGAGGAGGCGCCCCGTTGTAGTCGTTGAGCTTGTGACAATGCGGCGGCACAAGCCTGGCGAACCGCAGCGCTTCCTTTTTGAACCCCGAGTGAGAGAGCCGCGATGGCGGCTGGGGTGGCGAGCTTTCCGAGCGTTTCTGCTCCGATGACCGCCAACTCTTCTTTTTTCCTCCGATTCATCCAAGCCCATTCGGTCATCAGGCCCTGCCAATAGGGAACCGCTTCATCACCACAGGTGGAACGAATCGCTTGAAAGACAGCGCGACGCTCGCTGATGGGGCGATCCATGAACCCTTCTTCCGACAGAAGCGGAGACCAAAGAGCAAAGGGAACGGTGTACTGGCCGGACATGAGCAATTTGAGGGCGGCAAAACGGACCCCTTCATCTTCATCGGTCGCAAGAGAGACGAGTTTCGTGCCATTGCCGTTGGGTCGGAACAGGCCAAGAGCGCGGACCACCTCCCGACGAACCTGCGCATCGGGGTATCGAATCAACTTTTCGACGGGATCGGCGAACTTCGGGTTATTCCACTTGATGAGGATCGACAGCAGATTACGAACGTAGCCAGATCTGCGGTCTGATAACCCTCGCAGCAAGGGATCCGGGTGGTCTTTTGCTAAGACTGCGAGGGCCTCCGACACGATGGCTTGGTGGACCGGCGATGTCACATTCGCCAGAAGCGAACAGAGTGAGGGGACGCCGTCCTCTTTTATCAGCAGTAAGATGGTGGAGAGACCCCTCACCTCAGCATCAGGGTTTTGATTGAGATAGGTCTCGATCATCTTCACCCGTTCCGTGCGGCCGAGTCCGTTGAGGATGGAGACCAACTGTTGTTTGTGCTCCTCGCACAGATCAGGGTGCACGGTATCCGTTTCGTGAAGGAGACCTAAGACGTTCTCCAATACCGTCCATTTACCTTCGCGAAGAAGGGAATCGACGACCGTGCCCCATACATTAAAGAGTTTCGTCAGCAACGTCGGAGATTTCTCTGATGCGAGGATTGCGGTCAGCATGTCCAAGATGTACATGAGGCTATCTTGTTTTCGCTCTGCCTCGATTTCCTGTGCCAGAGCGGCAAGCTCTGCGTCCGTGACTTCGTAACCCGCAAATCCGGACTGGAAACGGCTTTTCGCGTTTCCGGAACCGCCTCCCTCGGAGCCCGCTCCCCCCTCGCCTGGCTTTTTGCGTTCCCGCTCCCGGTCCAGCAATTCTCTGAGCGTCGAATCCGAGGAACTCATGCCTCCATCGAGGCGGATAAAACCGTCGTTCCCGACGGAGAATTTTGAGAGTTCCTCGGCCGTCACGAGCGTGATCGTCGACAGATTCCGAGACCACAGACGCGTGACGATATCATCATCGTTCTCATTCGAGTCGACGTCGCTCCATAAGGAAGCGAGGAAGAACGAGAGATCCTCTTGTGTGAGACCTTCGTGGAGGACGAGTTCTCGGATCCCGTCCGCATATAGCTTGAAGGCGATGCTCTCACTCCCCCCATCCTTCTCTGCCTGGTACACGACGTGATCCTTACAGAGCAATTCGGATCGTTGAATTAGGAAGGCCAATTTTGAATAGGTCGCGAGGTGATTAGTCAATTCCTCGAACAGCTGCTGGGTAAATTTCAGCGCAACTGGATTTGTTGAGCCGTATGTGCGGTTCGATTTGGCCGTTTTATCCAGGAGTTTAAGGATACGTTTGAGGGAGACAATCTCCGGATCTTCGGCTGCGCGTGCGGCGACTGCGGCGGCCATCATTTCTTGAGCAGTCTTGAGGTCCGTCGTCATACGTAAGACCTACCGGCAGACTATCGATTCGTCAAGAAAATCGCCGTTCTCTACAGTTGTTCAATGCTGGATACCTGCTGTCCGGCAGGTTGTTTTGTCGTGAGAGGTACCAGTAGAATCCCATCGCAATATGGGTAGAACTCCACTCGTGATCTGTTTCGGTGATAGTCTGACGGCGGGATTTCAGTTGCCGACCAAGGACAACCCGACGGGACGGGAGACTCCATACGGGCAGTTCCTGCAATCGATGTTAGGGGGTGCGGGACAGGTGCGTATCTCCGGGATCTGCGGTGAGTTGACGGGCGAAATGGTCATGCGATTTCGGCGCGATGTGCTCGATCATCATCCGGCCTACGTGCCGATTCTCGGGGGGACTAACGATCTAGGGTGGAACGCCTCACCATCTGAAATCATGCGTAATCTCATCAAGATGTACGAGCAGACTCTCGCGATGGGTGGTGTGCCGATTCCGGTGACAGTTCCTTCGATTCGCGTGGAAGACGCATCGGCCGGTCGGGAAGGACAGGAGTGGGTCACCGACCATCTTGCCCGTCGAACCCAGTTAAACCAACTCATTCAAGAATATGCAGTATCAAAAAACATCGCCTTCGTAGATCTTTTCACCGCCACCGCAGAGCCGGAGAGCGGACAACTGGCTGCTATGTACTCGAATGATGGAATTCACCTGACCACCGCCGGCTACCAATTGTTCGCCGAACATGTCGCCCACATTCTAAGACCCTTGCTGTCCCAGACAAGGCTATCATGAGCCCTCTCCAAGCCGTTACAGATCGAGAGTTCGATCAGGTGATTGAAGCCAGCACCGTTCCTGTGTTGGTGGAATTTTGGAAACCGGGCTGTGGCCATTGCCGTGCTCTCATGATGGAGCTTGAACGACTACAAGAGGAGATGGGATTGAACCTCCTCGTGCTCACAATGAACGTGGATGAGAATTTTCAGATCCCTGCAGAATTGGAGATCTCGTCGCTTCCCGCACTGGCGTTATATTGCAAAGGCGAATTTGTACGATTTATTGGAGGACTTGGAAAACGAGAAGAGATCGCAAAACAAATCCGAACTATGTTGGGCAGATAACCAGTCCCAGCGAAGTTCCCCGGTTTACAGCACCCGCCAGGTACGGCCGTCGTTTTGGATCAACCGGTCGGCTTCCACCGGTCCCCAGGTCCCGGCTTGATATTCGGGCAACCAACGTTGGCCCGACTTGTCCCAGGCTTCAAGAATCTGGGTGATCCAAGCCCAGGAGGCTTCTACGGCGTCGCGCCGCATGAAGCGAGACGCATCGCCAGCCATGACGTCGAGGAGGAGACGCTCATAGGCTTCCGGAGACGGCCGTCCGAACACTTCGCCGTACTTAAAATCCATTTCGACCGGATGGGTTTGGGCGCGGGTCCCAGGGACTCGTGAGACGATGCGAAGCGTGAGCCCTTCTTCGGGTTGAATTTTCAGGGCTAGGACGTTCGGAGCTTGAGGAGTTTGTCCCCCGGCATTGAAGAGGATCTGTGGGATATCTTTGAATTGCACTGCGACTTCGCTTGCACGCAGAGGCAACGCCTTCCCCGTTCGTAAGTAAAACGGCACGCCGGACCAACGCCAGTTCTCAACAAAACATTTCACCGCCACATAAGTTTCGGTGGTGGAGTTGGACTTCACACCCTTTTCACGTCGATAGCCTGGGACCGGCGTGCCATGTACCGTTCCTTCGGTGTATTGGGCTCGCACGGTGAACTTCTCGACGTCCTTTGCCGTGATGGGCCTCAAGCAGCGGAGGACTTCCATCTTGGCATTGCGCACGACATCCGGATCGAGTGAGTACGGCGGTTCCATGGCGACCAGACAAAGCAATTGCAGCAAATGATTCTGAACCATATCGCGTAGCGCCCCGGCTTCTTCATAGTACGTCGCGCGAGTTCCCACGCCTTCGGCCTCGCTGACGGTGATTTGGACGTGATCGACGTATTTGTGATTCCAGATCGGCTCGAAAATGCTGTTGGCGAAGCGCACGACCATGAGATTCTGAACGGTCTCCTTGCCTAGATAGTGATCGATCCGGTAAATCTGCGACTCATCGAAGACGCGGCCTGTGACCTCGTTGATGGCCTGAGCTGAAGCCAGATCGCGCCCGACCGGCTTTTCCATGATGATACGTGTATAGGGCGAACGAGCCAGACGGGTCCCCGCAAGACCGGAATGGGACAAGCCTTCACAGACCGCGGTAAAGGAGCTGGGGGGAATGCTGAGATAGAAAATGCGATTCCCG
Organism: Nitrospira sp.; assembly: GCA_037445435.1. Taxonomy (GTDB): domain Bacteria; phylum Nitrospirota; class Nitrospiria; order Nitrospirales; family Nitrospiraceae; genus Nitrospira_D. Next base: position 29,525 of record JBBIKN010000018.1, read on the forward strand.
GGGAGTTGGAATTTACGCTCCAGTTCCTCCACCCGTTCTTTCAGCCGCACATAGGTCTGCGTGTCGTCGTTTCCTCCTGCCAAATAAAAGAGATGCTGGGAAAATGCGTTCCATGTCTCTTCGATCAAAGCCTGTCGGGAATGTTTGACGACACCATCACGGACGCTGGTTCGGAACTCTTCGTCGTTCATGGGTGTGCGGCCTAGGCCGATCACGATGTAGTTCGACGGCAGCAGCCCGTCGAGAAGGAGATTGTAGAGTGCGGGAATCAGCCGACGACGAGCCAAATCTCCGGAACCACCAAAAATGACCAGTGTGCAAGGTTCGACGGGTGGCAGCGGTTCTTGGGCTGGACTGATATCGATCCGTTGACTGTTCGTCGGCGCCATCAGGGCCTCCCATGCAGGATGTTGAAAAAGTCCTTCAGCTTCGTTCTCACAAGACACAGCCGCCTCACCATCTCGGCGGCGTTCACAAACGTACCGCGCTTAATTCAGCGCGGCGTGAACGTCGCGCCCGTCCGCAGGCGTGACGCTCATTATTCTTCGCGTCGCGGACCTCGCTGCGGCCTTCCCGTGGAACGACGCGTCTTGGCGCGCTGGGGCTGGGCGGGTGAGAACGAGGGCCTTTTTGAACACCCTGCAGATCATTCTGAGCGATTATCGCCGGACGGCGTGACCACCGAAGGCATTCCGCAGGGCCGCCAGCATCTTTTCCGCGAATGATTCTTCTTGTCGTGAGCGGAACCGAGTAAAGAGCGCCGTCGTAAGGGTAGGGACCGGTACGTCCTTCTCGATGGCATCGACGATCATCCAGCGGCCTTCCCCTGAATCCTGTACATATCCTTTGAGATGTTCCAACTTAGGATCCTGCTTGAGCGCACCGGCAGCCAGCTCCAGTAGCCATGATCGAACGACGCTCCCATGCATCCAGAGATCGGCAACGCGCGCCAGATCGAGCTTGTATTCGCTTTTGGACATCAACTCAAATCCTTCAGCATAGCCTTGCATCATGCTGTACTCGATGCCGTTGTGCACCATCTTCACATAATGCCCGGCACCGACCGCGCCGACATGGGCCCAACCGTTTTCGGGCGCCAGGGTCTTCAACACGGGCTCAAGCCGTTTGACGGCTGCGTCATCTCCACCGACCATGAGACAATAGCCGACTTGTAGGCCCCAAATCCCTCCGCTGGTTCCCGCATCGACATAGTGGATCCCTTTTTTCTTCAGTTCGGCAGCACGCCGCACATCGTCGTGAAATCTCGTGTTTCCGCCGTCTACGATGATGTCACCGGACTGTAAAAAAGCAGCCACGGCCTGGATGGTCTCTTCTGTAGGAGCTCCGGAAGGGACCATCACCCAGACGACACGCGGCGTACTCAGCTTTCCGACGAGATCAGAGAGAGACAAAGAACCGATGCACCCCTGGTTCTCAGCCTGTTTGATGAGCTCATTGGATCGATCATACACGACTACGCGATGCTGATCGCGCCGAAGTCGTGTGACCATGTTCATCCCCATCTTGCCGAGTCCGATAAATCCTAGTTCCATAAAGGCTCCTTGGTATGAGTGACGTTGACCGGTGATACGGTGCCCGCCGATCACATGACGGGCCACAGTGATGTTTGATAAGTCGCATGCGAAACAAAGCTCTTACGCAGGGAGCGGTTCATCGCAGTCCTGCGGTCAGTCGATGCGAGCAGGATTTGGGACATCCTTGAAGAGGAGATCGGCAAATTGCCGACCAAAGTTGAGCCGGTCGGTGAGGGTGGAGGCCGTCAGGAATTGTCCGGCCAGGTCGGCGAGTGCCGGCTCGCGCGAAAACATAAACCGATGAACATCCACCGGGGCGACCAGCCAAAATCCTCTCAACCGAAAGAACGCCGAGATGCAATCTTCGTAGAACAGCGTCAATAGATAGTGGGCCGTTCCCGGCTTGTCCAAAAAATCCTGTGTTTTCCCCAGCAGATGATAACACTCAGCCTTCAGGCGAATCTGTTCATTGATTGAGGCCGGTGGAGGACCTTGGCGAAAACGGTGGTGGGCCTTTTCGATCAGTTTTGCACAGATGCCGTCGTGATCGTAGAGGATTCTGCTTCTGCGAAGCAGCGAAGGGAGCCGAAGCGAGTACGCAAGATCCTCCTCCACGGAACGGGATCCATGGTAGCGAATATCCGCCAGGCGGTCGCCGACACGGAGGATCTCGTGACCGTTGGCTTCTCCTTTCACGAGAGCGATCAAGTCGATATCGCTGTGAGGAGTGAGGGCTCTCCGAGCTCCTGATCCGACGAGCATGACTCCCACGAGGTCACCGCCTCTTCGGCCTTTGATGTGCCGTAACGCGACCTCCACATTGTCTTCAAATTCCGGGGGAGGCGGCCATTCCCGCTGTGGCGGCGGTTCCGGAACGTCGAGCAACTCAGCGTTCAGTTCTTCACGAGTGGGAGGACCAGTCGTCGCGTGTGTATCCATAATGTGCTCTAAACCCAATGTGAGGAATCGTGTACGGAAACCATAGAAATCAATTAGTAATAGATCCGTCGTTCTTGCTGCTCTACGGTATGCTGCTGGGAGACGCAGTAAGCATTTGATAGTCCCCCTCGGCATTCTATGGATGGAGAAATATAGTGTCAACGCTGAACGATCAACGTGCGAGGACCTTGGCAAAGACGGTCGCGGCTTCCTCGATCTGTTTGTCCGTGACCTGCAGATGGGTCACCGCTCGATAGCTCTGCCCTCCGACGGCGTTGATGAGTACGCCCTGCTCTTTGAGTGCGGCCACCAGTTCGGCCGGAGAGCGCTGGTCGTTGACAATGTCGAATATGACGATGTTCGTTTCGACGTGCTGCGGCGCAATTTGAATTGCGGGAATATGCTGCAGTAGGCGAGCCAGTTTTTTGGCATGCTCATGATCGGTCTTGAGTCGAGCGACATGCCGTTCCAACGCAAAGATGCCGGCGGCGGCCAAGATGCCCGCTTGTCGCATCGCACCTCCATACATCCGACGAAAGCGGCGTGCGCGATCCATGAGTCGCTGATCATTGGAGATCAACAGCGATCCCACAGGGGCACCCAGCCCTTTCGATAGACAGAGAGAGACGGTTTCGAAGTGTTGAGCGTACACCGTCGGAGGCAAGGTCGTGGCGGCCACGGCATTGAAGAGCCTGGCCCCGTCGAGATGCATGGGAATTCCATGTCTCACGGCGAGGGCTCTGATTTTTTCGATCGTCGAGAGGGGATAGATCGTGCCGCCTCCGGCATTGTGTGTGTTCTCGATGCAGATCAAGGCCGTTGTGATGCTGTGCGGGTCGTTCGGTCTGATGGCGGCCTCCACCTGCTCGGCCGTCATGATTCCTCGCTCACCGGTCACCCAATGAAGCTGCACACCGGCCAGCGCTCCGGCTGCTCCCTGCTCATAACGAACGACATGGCTCTTGCTCTCGACGATGATTTCCTGCCCCGGTTGAGTTTGTGATCGGATCGCCAGTTGATTGGCCATGGTGCCGGAAGGGACGAAGAGCGCGAACCGCTTCCCGAGCATGGCTGCCGCCATCTCTTGGAGACGATTGACCGTCGGGTCTTCACCATAAACGTCATCGCCGACCTCGGCACGCGCCATGGCTTTCCGCATGTCGTCCGTCGGCTTGGTCACGGTGTCGCTACGAAGGTCGATCATATGTGCGGTCTCCCAAGAATTCCGTACGGTCTGCGCATTCTAACAGATCTTCCTCTTGCAGGCGAAAGCGCACCTGCTACACTGCAGGTCCATGGCTGCACCGGGTCAATCCATACGTACTCGATGGGCGCACTCCCTCGGTGCGAAGCGGGAAGAACTGATTCCGTTGGCCTGGGCGTTCCTCTATTTTTTCTGTCTCCTGTGCGGCTATTCCATTCTTCGTCCCGTGCGCGACGAAATGGCCATCGAAGGAGGAGTGCACAATCTCCCCTGGATGATGACCGCAACGTTCATCGCCATGCTCGCCGCCACGCCTTTGTTCGGGTGGTTGGCGGCGCGATACTCGCGCTACCGGCTGTTGTTGACCGTCTATGCGTTTTTCATCACGAATCTGTGGGCGTTCTATGCGTTGATGACGAGCCACCTGTATCCGGAATGGGTGGCTCGTGGATTTTTTGTCTGGCTGTCGGTGTTCAATCTGTTCATCGTGTCGGTCTTTTGGAGTTTCATGGCCGATCTGTTTACATCGGAGCAGGGTGCACGGCTGTTCGGCGTGATCGCCGCCGGGGGAAGCAGCGGAGCGTTGCTCGGCCCGCTCCTGACGACGGGCTTGATGTTTGTCTTTCCCGTTCCTGTGCTCATGTTGGCTTCGACCGTGTTCATGCTGGCCTGCATCGGATGTGTGTATCGATTGGAGCGATGGGGCCGGACGCAGACGATCCACCATCGTCAACGACAGGGTGAGCCATTGCGGGGCAGCTTTCTCGCGGGCGTCCGTCTGACCTTCTCGTCGCCCTACTTAATTGGGATCTGCGGTTACTTGACTCTCCTGACCATGACCGCCACGTTTCTGTATCTCGAACAGACTCGCTTGGTCTCGGAATATCTGGACCAGCCGGAAGCCAGAACGCGCCTCTTTTCCAGTCTGGATTTTACGACGAACGTGTTGACGTGGCTGACGCAGTTCTTCATCACCAAACGGGTCATCAGTCGATTCGGCCTCGTGGCGCCCTTGTTGTTTCTTCCCGTGGTCAGTCTGGTGGGATTTGTGGGAATCGCCGTGTGGCCGACCCTCGCGCTCTATGTCGTCTTTTCTGTCTTGCGGAGAGTAGGGGAGTATGCACTATCCAAACCGGCACGCGAAGTCCTCTTTACCGTCGTCAGTCGTGAAGAGAAGTATAAAGCGAAGAATTTTATCGATACGGCCATCTCACGTGGCGGCGACGCGTCGACTGCCTGGTTGGTGACTGCGGTGAAAGCCCTGGGTGCGACGACCGCTCACATCGCCTGGGCGCTGGTTCCATTAATGGGAGTGTGGGCCTGGCTAGCCACTGTACTGGCCTGCGAGGAGAAGCGTCTCAGCGCTCGGAGAAGTATTCCTCGTGAGGAAGGAGCTCTAGACAGACGAGTGGGTGAACCTAGTGCGCAATAGCAGGCTCCCGAACTCCGGTCTTCCTTTGACCGCTGCGACACCGCGTATCACGGTCACGAAAACGCGTCGAATCGATTTGATGATGCGTTAAAGAGCGAATGAGGGGCGGATAAGGAAGTGAGAAGATGCACCATGAGGTCGAATACCGCATCTTACCTTTGCTCGCGGCACTCCTAACTTACGGAGGAAGCAAGAACCTAATCTCGAATGACCACTGAGCCGATCACATAGGAACTGGCTCGCCCTGACTTGGCTCCGCGGATTCGAACCTCCGATACATCACGTACGTGCTCACGGAGGTTCCACGTGCTGCCGGCCTTCAATTCGGGCCAGAACCACCAGGTTCCATCGCGCTTGCGGAACCAGAATTGAATCGATGCATCAGGTAACACGGAAATCGATTCCATGTCGAAGTACATCGGCGCACGAGTCTCGGTATGGCTCACCCAGATTTTGACCCACTGATTTTGATCGTGCGAAGACAGAACACGGGGGGTCTTGGTCCAATCGACGTCCGTGCACTTGAAGTCCACCAATTTGCCGAACCCTCGACCGAGACCGTCTCCCGGATCCGGAAGGGTGTAGCACTCAATCCCCGTTTCCATGCTCAAATGGAAGTGCGTTTGGCCGATGGTGTCGAAGTTCACGTCGGCTCGTGAACAACGCTGACGGTAGGTCCAGCAGTCGCTGTGCTTGGACGGATCGCACATCTGCAATTGGCCGGACGGGCTCCGGCTGGTTTTGTACGCCAGGGTCGAGCGCGCTTGGGCATAAATTTGGGACAGCGCCCCTTCATCATCAAAGTTCACCAGGCACGGTTGCTGGTTGCTCCCGCTCGAACGCACTTGGACGACTTTGGGTGGCTGACTTTCCCGATCTCGTTCGCTTGCGAGTTCGGCAGTGGCTTGCGTCGGGGTATTCAGAGGGTGTGCTGATTTCAGCTGCGAACAGGCTCCCAGTGATGCCGTTACGAACACACTGAGAGCTAGCCTGAGACCATGTCCATGGACCTGAACTAAAGAGCGCATCGCGGTTCCTTTCTCTAGCGCCAACGCGAGCCGACACACTATCTTCTCTTTCGCCATCCTAAGATCTAATTGTAGCAGGTTAAAGGATGATGAGGCTTTCACTGTCAGATTATTTACTCATGAAAAAAATGCGTGGTATAGTCCGTCGCCTTCACGTGAAGGGTGTCATTGTGTCAGGGAGATGGGTTGATTGCAATGAATCATTGGGACCCGCACCTCATGAAAAATGACTTTTATGGCAATTGAAGTTCCCGTCAAATTATACATCGATAAGTTATTGAAAGAGTGTAAGACTGTCGCGATCGGTCTTGCTCTGCTTCCCGGTCCCGTGAAGTCAAGGGCGTTGCATGCCATTGCCGATCGAATTGCTGCGGATGAAGCTGCCATTCTCGCCGAAAACGCCAAAGATGTCGAGGCCGTAGGAAAGTCTTTTGAGAATGCAGACACAAAAGATCGGATGAAGGCTGCGGTGGCTCGCGTCCGTCTGACGGCTGACCGGATGAAGGAGATGGTCGACCGGCTGCGATTCATCGCCGATCTGCGGGACCCTGTCGGAGCCGTCACGTCGCGCCAGGAACGTCCGGATGGGTTGCAAGTGTCGCGGGTAAGGGTGCCGATCGGAGTGGTCGGCGTGATTTCCGAACGGAGCCCGCTCGGCACAGTGGAGTCGATCGCGCTTTGTCTGAAGTCCGGCAATGTCTGCGTCTTTCGCGGGGCTTCGGAATGGAAATTGACGCATCAGGCGATCGATGCACGATTTCGTGAGGCGGCAGCGGAGCACGGTATACCCAATGGAGCGTGGGTGCTCATCGATCGCCACGAGAAGGAGGTTGCACTCGACCTGATTCGATCAGGGAAAAACCTCGACGCGATCATCGTGCGAGGCGGAGCCGGCTTACGCAAGACGGTTGCCGAGCAAGCCAAGGTTCCGGTGCTCTGCGACGACGGAGGGCTCACGCATTTTTATATCGATGAAGTTCCCGATATTTCAGTCGCGCAAAATCTGGTGATCAACTCGAAGGTGCAGCAGGTCGGAGCTCCCAACGCGCTGGATACCTTGCTGGTGCAGCAGGTGGTCGGGCGGCAGTTCTTGCCTCCATTGATCAACCGTTTGCTGGACCAATTCAAGATAGAAGTGCATGCGTGCCCTAAGACGGTCGCGCTCATGGGGCAAATGGCGATGACGGGACATACCGCGATCATCCCGGCGACGGATGCAGATTGGCATACCCAGTTCGCCGGTCCGACCCTGGCCGTCAAGATGGTCGAAGACCTCGATGAAGCGCTGGCTCATATCAGAACGCACGGGCCCTGTCTCACCGCCGGAATCGCCACCACGCGTTATGAGTCCGCTATGCGCTTCACCAAGGAAGCCGATGCCAGCGCGGTGCTGGTGAATGCGTCAACCAGGCTCCATGCCGGGGATAGCTTTGGGATGGGGAGCGACGTCGGGCTGAGCGTCGGAAAACTGCACGCGAAGGGCCCGATCGGTCTGGAGCAACTGACTTGCGAGAAATATGTGGCGTTCGGGTCGGGGCAGCTGCGGCTGCCACATCCGGTGCCGGAAACGTACTTTGACGCCATCATGCTGAAACGACCGTAGATATTCTTCGTTGTCGTTTGTTCGAACTACTCGACATGCGTTTGCTATGTGCGCCTCGTGGGGCTCCACTCTTGGCCGTCTTGTCGACTAATTGTGGTGAGCAAGCGGTCCATCATGACTGACGACGCCCTGCAACAGACGCTCCACGACCACCTCGCGTGGTGGGGGCTCAGACACTTCGCCGCCGACCGTGACTATTTTCTGTGGCAGCGACAACAGCTCTCCGCTGACCAATTGAATCAGCTCCACCTCCACGCTGAACGAAAACGCGTGGGAAATCGTTCCGATGAAGTGGCGTTCTATGATCTTGCCGCGCAACCCAAGATCCTTCCGGTTCTGTACAGTCAACGGTATGAATACTATGAGGCGGTCGCGACACGGGTCGTTCCGTATCTTCGTGAGGCTAAGACCGTACTCGATTTCGGTTGTGGTGTAGGCATTCTGACCTCATTTTACGCACGCCTGTTCCCGGAGACAAATTTCGTAGGTGTCGATCGGTCGTCCGTCTCTATTGTTGTCGCTCAGGGAAAGGCCGATAAACTAGGATTGCATAATCTCCGCTTTGAGTGCGTCGATGTGGAAGCGGAGCCGATTTCCGGTTCGTACGATATCGTGGTGACGACCCATGCGTTGGTACAGGCGGAACAGGATCCTGGTCTTCCGAGTCAGAGTTGGCGGACATTTGAACGAGAACAGAATCCCTCGCAGCAGCGATCATTCGAACAGCGGACAGGGCTTGCGGCTCGCGTGGACCGGCTGTGCCAGGTCCTGGACTCATCCGGTCGCATGATTGTGAATGAGAAAACGCGGCAGTTGGCCAGAAGGGTGCCGTTTCAACGCGCGCTGGCGAACAGAGGACTGCAGCTTATCGAACCGCCGGTCCTGATCCGATATCGTACGGTTGAAGAAGTGGTGGACGACGGCCCGTTTTATGTGCTGTGTCTGGAAGGCGAGGCGACTCTGAGTTGGGATGAATCACCGGAGCCTGACGAAAGTCGCCCGTTCAATCCGGGCGAGATTTCTACCACGGACGATCCCGACGTGCCCCTCTACGAAAATCATTGGCCTTCGGCACAAGCGGCGTGGGAACAATTGGAAGATCGAGAAATAATAGGGGAGATGACCCGCCAAGCCCCCGATGGCCGGCAAGTGCATGCCGAGCGTGGGCACTCTCACGGACTGCATTATCTCTACTGCGCCAACACCTTTGATCAACGGCAACTGGTCATCGTCGAAGAGAGTCGCTCGGCGATGCTTGATGCGTACTACCAAGAAATTCTACGTGAGCTCCCCTAGTAAAGCTACTTGCTTGTACTGGTTCCCAGTCTCTCCAACCCTTATAATCCGCAAATACCCGATATTCCCCTTGCAATCGTTTTTCCTCCTCGCTAACCTTGCCGGCGATCTGAACAGATCGCAGGTAGGAGGCCGTGCGTATTCTCGTTTGGCTCGTTCCTGGCGTGAGACAGAAGGAGGAATCACCATGAAAGCGACGCACACTATGATCGTCGCGCTGGGTTTGTTGCTCTGTATCGGTTGCGCCACGCCGCCGGAAGTGAAGCAGGCGCTGATCGCCAAGGACCGAGCCTATGCTGAAAACGAACGGCTGATGCACCAATACCGTGAGTTGGTCAGCAACGTGACGAAACGACATCACCAGTGGTCTCGCTATGTCTATACGCGATTGCTGCTTGATCAGGCCTTGCTATGGGCTACGACCAATCCTAAAGTGACCGACGTAGCGGATGCCGATGTGGTGACGGCCGATGCCGAGGTGTTGGGTTCCACCGTCATTGCAATGGTCAATGAAATTCGACTCAAGAATCTACCGGAGCGAAAAGGGACCAATGGGATGGTCGTTTTTCAGGCCGGTGCTGGGGACATGAACGGTCTTTTGCAAAAACTCCCTGAACTAATCGGACGGATCGAGCAACGTGTTGCGGAGAAGTTACAAGCATCGCCCACGGTCGACCTGACGGCGTTTGATCAGTATCGCACCAACGTGGATGCGCTCCGCCGCATCAATGCCGTCATTAAACAATACATGGATATCGATGTGACTTTGTCACGCGACGATGTGCAATCGATCGCAGAAGCGGTGCGGACGTTGCGCCGGTGACGTACACCCATGATCAGGAGGAGACCCGCATGATCGCACAACCGACCATAGCGCTGGGCATTGGGCTCGTTCTCATGAGCCTGGTAGGCTGCAACTCGATCCGTAGTGATGCGGTTCGCGATCTTCTCCAGAAGGAAGGCACAAAAATCGACGCGGCTCAGACGAACATCGATTTGTTCCAGAAGGAAACGGAGGAGCGCATCAAGCTCTTAGAGAAGGCGCGCGATGAATTGAATATAGGGTTCAAGTCGCTGCGGACGCAGGAGGCGAAACATCAGTTCGTTCTCTCGTCCTACCGTAATATTGCTACTAAGAAAGGTGAAGCTGCGTACGCCGCTGCCTACTTGGTGAGTCAGATCTACCTCACCGACTATCAAGGATTGGAAAAGGCGGTGTGGGAACAGTTTGAGGAAGACTTCTGCGGCTTGCGAGATACCGCCAATGCCTTAAACGATTCTTGGAAACATACAGCGGCGCTGCATGCCCAGTTAAAGCAGTATGCGAACAAGTCAGGTTTGGCGTCCGTGGATCCCGAGTTTGTTGCGGCCCTGATTGATCAAGCTCCAGGACAGTCGGATCGCATCATGGAGATCGTGAATCACTCCCGGACTGTTAATGATGCACTCGAAGAGGTGGTGGGGGCGCGTATCGTCCGCATAGGGGCTCTACAACGGGCCCATACTTTTACGGCTGATTTGGTCGACCTGCTGGATAAACTGAAGAAAGACGACGGGCAATAGAGGAGGCATGTTATGGAGACCAGCATCAGGGGAGTCGTCGGTTTTCTGGAAGACAACGATAACCTGATCAAACAGCTGATGGAAACCGCCGAGAGTGCCACTGAAGAAATCCGTGACCTGTCGGTTCAAGTGGATCATGCTCGTGAAGAGGCCAAGGCGTTGGTCGATCAATTGGGAGTGGTGGAATTCGTTGTCGGGAAACAGGAAGAAACGAAGGTCCGCCAGAAGGCGCTCCTGGAAGCAGTCGCGGCGCTACGCAAAAGATTCGAGACCTTTAAGAACGACCCGCTTCGACGCGGCATTTATGCGGTAGAGATATCAAATTTGTATATGCAGATGGCCAACACCTTCAATAATGAGACGATCGCCCAGATCGTGCCGTTCAGCAAAGACGAGATCAAGTCCTACAAAGAGCTCATGAAGGAAGCCGTATTGGATGCCGCTTCGAGAAAGAAACGGGCTGCCGTCATCAAGGCTGCTGCGCAGATCTCAAAACTTGCTTTGGGGATCGCTGGAAAGCTGACATGAGACCTCGATCCACACGTCTGGATCTGCTTTTGTATCTAGTCGTCGGTATCGGCTGTGGTTGCAGCCTTGATGCCGGCTCCCGGGGCCCATTCGGTCCCGAGGATCCAGAAACCGCCGTGCAGAGAGTCAAACTGCCCGATAAGGCCCCTGCACCACATGCGTTTCAGTTTAGGGGGGAAGATACCGTCGGCCATCACAAACCTCGGATGGCCGGGGCCGTCCTGGATGCCGCTGTAAAGCGGACCACGAATGCGTCCGCTGTCCTGACATCAAGCGAGGTGACCACATTGCGGAAAGCCGCCGAAAGCGATCGACGCGTCGCGGCACTTCTGAGCAGCCGATGGGCTTTCATTGATGCCGATCGCATACCGCCAGAGGGCAAGATATCCTTTGGGTGTTGTCGACATACCATCAATCTGACACGGCTTGTGTATTACAGTTACAGCCAAAATGTCGCCGTAGAAGTCCAGCTGAAGGACACGAATGTGCTCAGCGTCTCTCGCCGTGAAGGCTATCAGCCACCGGAAGGCCAACAGGACGTCCAGCGGGGAATCGAGTTGGCGAAAGCCGACCCTCGTTTAGCGGGCAAGGTTGAACAACTCCAAGGCCATGGATTGCTGATGCAACCAGACCGTGGATTTTTCAGGAACGATCCGGGCTACGCACACCGCACGATCTGGATCACATTTTCCCAAGGGCAGGATGGAGATCCGAAATATTGGGCGGTCGTTGATTTGACCGAGGATAAGGTCCTGGAGGCCGGAGAAGAACCGCCTCGCTCGTGAGAGGAATGAGATGAAACGAATCTGGTGGAGCGTAGTGATCATGCTTTTCGCCTCCTGGTCGTCCGAGCCCTTATTTGCCGAGACGCAATCCGAGCATGTGGACTGGGGTCGATGGAGTTTCGACTGGGAGGTTCGAGACAATACAGGACTGGCTCTGCGAAACGTGAAGTATGCGGATGAGCTCATCCTCGCCAAGGCCAGCATGCCCGTCGTCCGTGTGAAGTATGTCAAAGAGCGGGTCTGGTGGAATCCCTTTACCTGGTTTGGGTCCAGGGCGGATAGTGGGCGATGCGGGCCGTTTCAGGACCGCTTGCGATGGCAGGACCTCGTGCCGATCGCCAACTGCGGCAATCAGAAAGTCTGCATGGAGAATGCCACTCAGAATAACGTGAAATGGCTCGAAGTGGGAACGTACGCTCGGATCGGAGAATACCACCTCTACCAAGCGTGGCACCTGTCGGAAGATGGCGAGCTTCGTCCCGTGCTTCACAGTCGAGGATTGTCGTGCAATACCAATCATGACCATCACCCGTATTGGCGGTTCGACTTCGACATCAACGGTAATGGCATGGATCAGGTCTTCGTCCACGAAGATGGAGGGCCGGATCGTGGATGGGGACCAGGTTGGCGGAAGTATGTGAACGAGCGCAACGATGTCAAAATTCCGGCCCTCAACAAGACGTGGTTGGTTCGCGATCAGCTGAACGGGCATGGAGTCTGGATCTTGCCCGGCAACGGCTATGCTCCGTTAAAAGATGATGGCGAGCGGGACAAGTTCGCTGACTTCGATGTGGCGATTCGCCGCGCCAACGTGAGCGAGGATGTACCTTGGAGTTTCGGAGCACGGGGCCAGCTGGGGTACGATGAAGACAATCAAGGAGTGCAGGAACAAGACATTGTGTTCTGGTATGTCGCGCACTTGCCTCACATGGCTGCGTTGGGTCCGACGAAATGGTTGACGCTTGGGCCCATTCTCCGTGTGCAACGGTAATCATAGACGTGCCTAGAGATTCTTCAACCGCCTATAAACCGAACCCTGGGCGAGCCCCATGCCAAGCCTTCTGAGATGAATTGGCATAGCTTATGCGTGCGTCTACCGCATACAACTAGGATTATTCCTGTTGACAGAAAAGATGGAAGAGGAGTAAGGAGGAAATACTTCATACACTGAATGATACGGTGCAGTGTGAGCTGACCGTCGTTCAGCAACAGGAGGAGGTGGAAATGGAAGACCTTAGTCCACCGGACCACACAGGCCCGCCGAGCTATGGGCGGGTGTTGCATCAGTTACGCTAGCCGATTCTCCATCGGCAGTTGCTTTCCCGCGTAGGGAATCAATAGAGTTCATACCGACGAGCCTTACGGAGATCTGAAGCTGGCGTGAGTGCTGGCAAGCAGTTCACTTGCTCGTGGCGATGTGAATCCCAACCCATTTCTCGTGCGGGTCTTTATTACTAGAGAGGAAATCTAGGTGGCGTCCTAAGCGCCCTCGGCGGGTGGCTTCTCGCATCAGAGAGGTCGCTCGCCGATTTCATCGGCTTCCATGGATCGAGAGATTGATGTGGTGGTAGACACAAAACATTCGTGGTCATGGTTCGGACGAAAGGAGCTAGGATGGACAGTACATTCTTAATCTTTGCGACCGTCATGCTTGCGATTTTTCTCGGTGGTATAGTCGTGTATAAGAAGAGCCAGTAAGTCGTGGGCGGCGGGGTACGGTTACATTAGTGACTTGCAGCCAAAGCACCGGCTGCAAGTGCCGAGCCTTCGGTAGGGGGCAGCGCGAAAGAAGTGAGTAGTGTGCCGCGATCGGGGTTTGTCGCTAATGCGCCGGTGCATGGGGCTAAGTGATTTTGATTCGAGGCGGAATGGAGCGGGAGGTCGAATTCCAGTTTGAACGCGCGGTTAAACGCTGCTGCCGACTCATAGCCGACCTCTCCAGCGATTTGGGCTACGCTGTTATTTGTGGAAGGAAGTATTTGCGCGCCGCGCTGAAGCCGTCAACGTGTGAGATGGCCACCGTTCAGCCAGGACTGAACGTGAGACTCCTACCTATTTCGGCAATATCTCCCACGCACGATACTTTGAACCAGGAGGGTAAGACTTGTTTGATCACTTGTGAACGGTACACTCGTGTGACCAGCACACGGTTTCCCAAGAAATTGTCGTTCCATGTGAAACGATGAGGATTTCTCCTGCTTCACAAAGAAGCTCTACTCCTCGATCATGTTCATGCCTACGAACATGCGACTTCCATGCGTCAGAAAACGACTGCTATCGTGAATCTCTTTCATTGGCGAAGATGCTGCCCGCCACTTTTTGAAGCCTCTGAGTTCTACGGAAACTGGATATACGGCTTCGGCGGTTCCTGATCGGGCGGGAGATAGGCGGGTGCCGGTTCGCCGGCGGGCCCGAGGTTTCTGATGAATCGGTAAATAGCCCGAAGATCCTGTTCCGTCATCTCGCGTAGGGCAAACCACGGCATTGGCGGCCGAAACTCTACTGAACGCGACACCTTGATCCACTGGTCTTCGGAGAGATTCTGCATGTAGAGTCGCAGATTGCTCGCATAGGTCGTGCCCCAGGGACCACGCCAGCCGATCGTATCTCCCTTCAGCCAGTCTTTTTCTGGTATCTTGCCTGCGGCTTCCGCATAGCCGGCGGTGTGGCAATCATTGCACCCGGCGATTTTGATGACATATCGGGCTCGATCTTCAGTTTTCTTGTCCAACGTAGTTTGACCGGTTGAGCGTCTCTTATCTCCGGCAGCTGCTGCAGTAGCCACCATAGTGATGAAGATCAAACACAGCGTTGACGTGTACAGGACTTGAATCACGCGCATGGTCGTTTTCTCCTCTGAGAGTGTCGGCTAACCGCCGTCCGTGTCGTTGAAGATGGAACAGGGGATGAACATCGCTCAGTATTCGTCGATTTCGTCTGTCTCATCGATCATCTCCGCCGTAATCTCATCGGCCTCGGCGGTCCATTGCGCCAGTGGAATGCCCTTGGCTTTCAGAATGGCCTCCTGTTCCGTTCCTGCAGCCAGTGTCAAGTCGTAAGTGATGGTCTGTCTGACCTGAAACATCTTCATAATAGGTCACCTTCATCTGAGCCCAATGTATGTAAGCTCGACGGTGAATTCAATGATGGATCATCTCACCGAAGACAGGTTAGTTTTGATCAAGAGCCTCAGGGGGAACCTGGTTGCTGTCTAGCAAGGCTTCCGGTGCCCTCGCATTCGCTCCTGCTCCAGTTCGGTCTGCTTGCGCATCTGTTCAAGCTGAAGGTGAAACTGTCGCTCACGCTCATCATTCAGGTGCGGCGGTCGTCCACTACCAGCTAGTCCATCCTTGCCTGCCGCGTACACACTTATCGTGGTGAGAAGTGTGCCGGCTATGACTCCAAATATGAAATTTCGCATCGCTGCCTCCGTCTGGCTCCCTTCTATTGAATTCGGACTACCATCCCTACAGTCCATGAGGACTCGGTCCTGTCACTATCAAGTCTGGTATTGAGCCGACGGGGGTATTGTAATCGATCTAGGAGCCTGTCCGACATTGATCTGAGCAAGCCAGAATCATAGCCAAGGA